>CAZYJH010000111.1:0-6078 GCA_964647775.1 uncultured Candidatus Bathyarchaeia archaeon | reverse complement strand
ATGGGTTTCTGGTGGCAGTCGCTTCCTCCAGTCATTTTTAGTCCATGTTTTTTTGCAAAGTTTACGTAGTGGCTGGTTGTTTCGGCGGTGTTTCTGGAGTGCCAGCATTCTATGCCATCAAGGTGACCCAGCATAGAATCTTTGATTATGCCCGTCTGTTCCTGCAGCGATTTGGTTAACTTTGCTAATGAGGTTCCGTGAGGGTCGTTGGGGTGCGCCAGCACAACTATGCCGCCAGCGTTTCTCAGCAGACCTGAAGCCTCTTCAAGGTAGAGGGGATACTTGGGAACGTCACATTTTACAAGATATTTGTCGAAGGCTTCTTGGCGGTCTCTGACAACTTTTTTTCTGACCAGATAGTCTGCTATGTGGGGTCTCCCCAGTGTGCCATCAGCGGAGGCTTGAATCTCGGTTAGGTCAGTTGTTGTTAATTTTGTGAGTCCTTCTTTTTCGAATTCTGTGTTGAGTTTGTCCATGATTTTTGCGGCGCGTTCTTCTCGGTATTCCGCGATTTCTCTTAGTTTGCTTGTTAAGGCTTCGTTGTTTACGTCGAACTGGTAGCCTAGAAGGTCCAGGGACACGGGTTTGCCGTTGTGGAAGTCTGGGTGAGAAAAGGTTATGTTTAGTTCAACGCCGCTGATGTAGTGGATTCCGTTTTTTTGTGCATAAGCTTTGGCTTGTTTTTGGCAGCCGATTGCGTCATGGTCGGTGATTGACATTAACTGGATGTTTCTGGATTTGGCTTCTTCAATGATTTCTTCAACAGACAGGTTTCCGTCCGAGCAAGTTTTTGAGTGGATATGCAAATCGATTATCATGAAGCTGAACCCATTATCTGACTTCTTTTCCGATTATGTACCAGTCTTCCGGGTTGTCACGTTCAGTGTCAACTGTCAAATGTACAACTTCTAGATGGGGGTATCTCTGTTTCAGGTCATCCAAGTCAACGGCTTCAAACTTCTTCTTGTTGGCAATGTAGGCTTCCTTGGTTAAGGCGTTCGATTCGTAATTCTCTTTGCTTCTCCGCAAAATCCTTGCAAGGGACGCGTCCTCAGAGCAGCTGGTCTGAAGGATAACGAAGGGTATCCCAGTTTTTGCGGCAATCTCAGCGGCGCGTCTCCGCAGATTCTGGGTCACAAAAGTGGCATCCAATATTACGCCTTTGCCTTTTCTTGCAAGAGTTTCTGCTTGCCTGAACATTTCGTCGTAGACAAGCTCCCGCTTGTTCATGTTTCCCGCAACTTTTGCGTCGAAGATGTCCTCGTTTTTGAGAACTTCCAATCTGATCAGGTCGGTTCTGAGAATTGGGTACCCCTTGATTTTCGAGATTTCCTGTGAGGTTTCCGTTTTCCATGTTCCCGGAAGCCCACAGGTTATCAGCAGGATATCGGGGTTTAGCTGGGTTTCAACAAATTCGGCGAAAGGTTCCCTCAATTGTTTGCACCCCTGTTTCGTGGAATAGTTGAGGCGAGAAAAACATAAACCTTTGCATGAAGCAACAAGAGAGTGCCAGCCGTTTTTGTTCTGTACTTTATGGCTTTGCTTGGTTTTTTGGAACAACTGCATATATAAATTGGACGCAGAGAATTCACTTTGAAGAAACATGCAGAAAATTAACGCTGAAACAGTGGCGGGTTTCGTCTTACTTCTGGTGGGCTTACTGATTGTTCTTCATCATCTGATAATCAGCGGAAGATTCTTTGACCTAGGAGACATACTTCACCACGAATTCTTTGAGGCAATATTCCTCACAGCAGGGCTGGTGCTACTGCTAACCAGCATTCTTAATCGAAAGTGATGGCTCAGCCAAAAAGAAACAGAAAAATGATGGGCGCTTCAAGAATTTTCCAGAAAAAATACTGTTTTCAACAATGTACCTCTATTAGGCGTCAAATATGCTCGGGAACGTGGACAGCAAAGAGCTGTTTTGCGTGGAAAAACAGGAAAAAGCTAGTTTTCAGCAATCTTCTGTTATTAGGTTCCTAATAGGGGAGATGAAGATGTGTTCAAGATTGTTCTGGAGAAGGAAGTGCAGTAAGCAAACAGGTTTTCGTGCAGTTGAAAAGTTAAGTAACATGAAGGGTGTCAGAAGTTGAAAAGAATTTGGAAGAGCCAACCTGTAACGAAAAGGACGGAAACTGTGCTTAAAGTTGCAATTAAACGAGAACCAAAAGATTTCAGAACATTTCTGGTGGCGCTTTCCATCACTTTTTCATGTCTGTTCTGATTGATTTCAAAAGTTTCAGGCATTTGTCAACCCACACATGATAACTGAAGGGACAATATGGATTCTCAAACATTAAAAGCGTTATGAATTGAGGATTCAGGTTTGTAACACACAAAAGGGGTCAACAAAAGCGGTGCTTCAACGCCGTCCGCGTCCTTCTTTAATATTTACATCGAAAAGTGTCTAATACACACTGAGAAGAGCGGCAGTAACAAAACAGACAAATAGATTGAAAGAAAAAGGTCTAGGACAGTTCACTAAACCAATTATTTCTTTGCTGCCTGCTTTCTCTGGTAGTCTTTTATGGCTTCATGCAGGGCGTCTGCAGCCAAGTTGGAGCAGTGCATCTTGATGGGGGGAAGACCGCCAAGGTTCTCCGCAACGTCAGCTCGCGTAATCTTCATTGCCTCTTCAAGGGTTTTGCCGATTGCAAGCTCGGTGGTCATGCTGCTTGTGGCGATGGCTGCTCCGCAACCAAACGTCTTGAACTTGACGTCAACCAGCTTGTTGTCTTTCACTTTGATGTACATTGTCATGAGATCGCCGCAGACAGGGTTACCGACTGTTCCAACGCCGTCCGCGTCCGGAATCTCACCTACATTTCGGGGATGCATGAAATGCTCCATGACTTTTTCGCTATACATTCCCATTGTTTCACCTCAAGATTTCCTTCGGAGTTAAGGGCGAAAGCGCCCGCAATCTTTTCACCACGTCTGGCAGCACTTCCTGCACGTAATCCACGTCCTCCTCAGAGTTCTGTTTGCCCATTGTGAAGACCAGAGAGCCGTGAGCCTCTTCGTGAGCTAAGCCGATAGCCAACAGCGTATGAGATGGCTCCAAGGTTTTGGAAGTGCATGCGGAACCAGAGGACACCTGAATTCCATGCATGTCCAGCCACAAAATGAGAGACTCACCTTCTATATAACTGAACCTGAGATTGGCGTTATTTGGAAGCCTCTGGGTTGGGTGCCCATTCAAGAAAGAGTAATCAATCTTGTCCAGAACACCGTTAATCAGCCTGTCTCTCAACTGCGTCAAACGTTTGCCCTCAGCATCCATCTCCTTCTTGGCAAGCTCAGCGGCTTTGCCCATGCCAACTATTCCAGGAATGTTTTCTGTGCCAGAACGTAATCCTCTCTCCTGACCTCCACCTTGAATGAGTGGCAGAATCTTTGTTCCCGTCTTTATGTACAGAGCTCCCACGCCTTTGGGTCCATACATGTCATTGGAGGAGACGGACAGGAGGTCAATGTTTTCTTCTTCAACGTTTATGGGAACCTTTCCTGCTGCAGCCACAGCATCCACATGAAAAATGACCTGATTGTCACGGGCTAACTTTCCAATCTCATTTATCGGCTGAACTGTTCCAATCTCGCCATTCGCATACATAACGGAAATGAGGCTGGTTTTGCCGGTTATCGCTTCTTCAAGCTTTTTTAGGTCAACTATGCCCTGCTTGTCCACAGGAACATAGGACACTTCGAAGCCCTCCTTCTGAAGATGTTTGCAGATGTTCATAACGGATATGTGCTCGACTGCAGTGGTGATTATGTGGTTTCCTTTCGCCTTGTTACGGTAAGCAGCCCCCTTAATCGCCAAATTGTTAGATTCTGTGCCTCCCGAAGTAAAGATTACCTCCTGAGACTTCTCAGCAGCCACCAGATTGGCAACATTCTCTCTTGAAGCATCTAATGCCGCTTTGGCGCTGTTTCCAAAAGAGTGAGACGACGAAGGGTTTCCATACTTCTCCATGAAATACGGCTTCATGACTTCGAACACCCTCAAGTCCAGAGGCATCCCAGCCCCATGATCCATGTACACGTTTCTCATTCGCCAAAACACTCCTACCTTATTTTTTTGATGACAAAATGAAACTCGTCGCCTTCTTTCCACATTTTGATGAGCTGCTGCTCAAGCCTCTTGACCAGACGCGGTATGTCTTCCTCAGCAGCCGGATCGTCCGCAGTTACCTCCAGAACCTCGCCTACATCCAGTTTGTCAAGTTCCTGGCGCGTCCTAAACACTGGTTCAGGGCAGTAAAGTCCGACGCAGTCAAGGTTTTTGGCAGGCTTATTTTGGTCACCCAATTAGGAACCTCCAACTGACAGAAAAATTATCATATAAACCTAAATAGTTTCCCCATATTTATCTATAATGGGGTTATAGGCGGGTTTGTTGCTAACCCTACACAAAAACCAAAACCAAGCTACGAAAGCCCCCGAAACAGCAGTCTCCAGTTCTATCCTGTTACAGGTCCTCTGGGGGAGGCGGAATAAGCCCCTTCTTCATCAGCAGGTCGGTGGATTCGCGGGCGTTCTTGATTATGCGGGTCGCCCTATCCCAAAGCTCTTGACGGCTCAATTTAACGCGGGCAACCCCTTCCTTGATTGATTCAAGAGCACACGCCACAGCCTCTCTAGGAAAGACCTCCCACTCATCCATCCGCGGAACAATATCATCCTCACTGATGCCCCGTTCCTCCGCAAACGTTGCCAACTCATTCGCCGCCGCTATGCACATGTCATCCGTAACAGTCTTAGCCTTCACATCCAGAACCCCACGGAAGATTGCTGGAAAACCTAGAGAGTTGTTTATTTGATTGGAAAAGTCTGAGCGACCCGTGGCTACAATCTTTGCGCCTGCCTCCTTCGCTTCCCAAGGCCAAATCTCAGGAATAGGATTCGCACACGCAAAAACTATCGAGTCAGTCGCCATGCTGCCAATCCACTCTTTCTTGATTGTGCCTGGACCCGGCTTGGCAGCGGCTATACAAACGTCTGCACCCTCTAAGGCTTCAGCCGCACCGCCAACCTTGGCTTCACTGTTAGTTTCGAGACAGAAATCCCATTTCCAAGGATTCTCCTCCTTTTCCGCCTCCACATCCTTTCTGTTTGGATGCAGAATCCCGTTCCTGTCCACCATCACAAGGTTGCCTGCTTTGACTCCTGCACGCATAAGAACCAGAGCCGTCCGCGTGTTAGCCGCGCCCACACCCAGCATAGCAATCTTTGCTTGGCTCATGCTCTTTCCGACCAACTTCAGGGCGTTGATGACTCCGGCTAAGATGACTGTGGCGGTTCCCTGCTGGTCGTCGTGCCAGACTGGAATTCCTAGTTCTTCTCTGGCCTGATTTAACACATGAAAGCATTTGGGTTTCTCTATGTCCTCCAGGTTTATGCCTCCGAAGGTGGGCTCCAGCCACTTACATGCAGTAACTAGGTCAGCCTGGTTTTTGGTTGCCAAACAGATAGGGAAAGCGTCTACTCCACCCAGATACTTGAAGAGCAAAGCTTTTCCCTCCATAACAGGCAGGGCAGCTTCTGGACCTATGTCGCCCAAGCCCAGAACCCGTGTCCCGTCGCTTACTATAGCCACGTAGTTCCATCGGCTAGTTTGAGAAAAAACCTGCTCCGGATCATCTTTTATGGCTCTGCAGGAGGCAGCCACGCCCGGAGTGTACCATATCGCAAAGTCGTAAGAACTGCGAATAGGACACTTGGGCATAACCTGCATTTTGCCCTCGTAGAAAGGGTGATAGGCTAAGGCCAACTTGGCTGGTTTTTTTGCTTTTTCAAGAAGTTCGTCCACGGTTAACTTTTTGCTCATGTATCTTGCTTTCAGAGTCATCGGATTTAAGGATTGCCAATGACTTTCCGCTGATGCATAAACGCCGTTAGTCACAGTTATGGTCAGGTTTGAGCACAGATATGACATTGGATAAAGCAAAGCTTAAGAAAGAGTGCAACAAAAGGTATCCATCGGGCTGAAAAGCATCACCTGGCATCAGCTTTTAGCTCGAACGTAGCGGGGTGGGGTAGCCAGGTGAACCCGCTGGGCTCATAACCCAGAGA
>CAZYJH010000110.1:0-6109 GCA_964647775.1 uncultured Candidatus Bathyarchaeia archaeon | reverse complement strand
ATTCGCCGCCTCACCTCAGCTCCGAACCCAATCCGCCTGTTTCTTGAGTAAACTGTTGCCCAGTCTCCCTCGTCCTTGTCTGCTCGGTAGCCGTAACGTAAGCCGTCGTATCTTGCAAGGTTTGAGCTGGCTTCAGACATGGCGACAATGTAGTAGGCGGCAAGAGAGTGCTCAAGAGTGGGAAGCGAAGTCTCCTCGATTGTTGCTCCCAGCTCCTCAAGCTTGTGAATGCCGCTCCAGACCTGCTCCTCAACAGCGCCGCTTGTTCCCTCGCCGAAAAACTCTCTGGGCACACCAATCCGGAATCCCTCAACACTATCCTTCAGGAATCCAGTGTAATCTTTTGGCGCCGCCTTCACGGATGTGCCATCCTTGGAGTCGTGACCCGCAATAACCGAAAGAAACAGGGCACAATCATAAACATCCTTTGCCATAGGACCAATCTGCTCAAGACTGTTCGCGTACGCAATCAACCCGTAACGGCTAACCAGCCCATACGTCGGCTTTAAACCAACAACGGAACAGTAACTGGCTGGGCAGCGAATAGAGCCGCCCGTGTCAGTTCCCAGCGCCAAGACCGCCTCGTCAGTGGCTATACATGCTGCGCTGCCTCCGGATGAGCCTCCGGGAACCCGTGATGTGTCCCATGGGTTGTGGGTTGGACCGAAGTGGCTGGTTTCGGTGGAGGAGCCCATGGCGAACTCATCCATGTTTGTTTTGCCGATGATTACGCCGTCCTCTCGTTTAATCCGTTTGATGACCTCCGCGTCGTAGGGGGGAACAAAATCTTTGAGCATCCGCGAAGAGCATGTGGTGGCGATTCCCTGCGTGCAGATGGCATCCTTTACTGCGACGGCGACGCCCGCCAGTTTCCCGACCTGTTTTCCTTCTGAAACTTTTCTGTCGATTTGCTTAGCTTTTTTGAGGGCTTCCTCTTCGATGAGGGTAACGTAGGCGTTTATTGTTGGTTCTAGCTTGTGGATTCTTTCAAAAATGGCGTGGAAGCATTCTTCTGCCGTCACTTCGTTGCCCTGTATCTTCTGGACGGTTTCTCGGGCTGTCAACTCCTCTAACTTTGACGTTTTGTCTGCCTCCTAAACGATTCTGGGCGCTTTGATGAATGTTTTCTCCCTTTTTGGGGCGTTTCTGAGAGCCTCTTCTACGGGCAGCGAAGGCTCCGGCTTGTCCTTCCGGGACACGTTCTCGAGATCCAAAACATGGTATGTGGGTTCAACCCCCTCAGTGTCCACCTCGTCAATCTTTTTGAAGTAGTCAAGAATTCCGTTGAACTGCTCAGTGAAGAGAACCTTCTCTTGCTCGGAGAGTTCTATGTGGGCGAGCCATGCAACGTGCTCAACTTCCTTTTTTGATAGGTGCTGCTTTTTCATGTTTCAATCCCTCAACAATGCTGCTGGAGGCAACCAGCATGTCACAAAGGTAACCGTCTCTTGTCAAGGTCTATTCTGGACCGCTTTTAACTCTTCTGCAACCCAAATTGTGCCCTCAGGCTTCCGCCTCTTCGTCCGCAGAAGCAAAGCTTGTTGTTCTGCGCCTCTTTTACCTGAAATATGTATGCGGAATTCAGAAACGTTTTATTCGTCAGATTCGGAATCAGAAGCGAGCACACGCAACTCCTATCAAGGTTGAAAATTAGCGTTCCCACCCACACGCCAATTCGCCTTTTTCTTGCGTGTGCTCCACACCCCTTCCATTCTGTTAAACCTAAACGCCTTCTGGGAAACCTGTGCTGCGTCAAAAAAGCAGAAAAAAGACTGTTTTCAACAATGTACCTCTATTAGGTTCCTAATATGAATGCCAGAAATGTCAGCCGCTGTTTCCTTCTGTTTCTCAACGTTTTTAAGCTGAAATAATGTGTTAATAATTCTGCCCTTAACAGAAGGAGGAGCGTAGACCAGAAAGTTGGGGTCGTGGTCTAGCATGGACTAAGATTCGCGCCTGGGGCGTGCGAGGTCCGGGGTTCAAATCCCCGCGACCCCACCATGTGGGACTGGGGACATAAATGAATAGGCTATTTTATCGATTATAAAAAAGTGGATTTGTGGGAGTTATCGCTGCTGGGGTGAGAATCCATGCTATATGAGGTGGCAGTTTTGGGTAGTAATCCGGGACTATCTACATTTAAACAAATTGCTGAGAAGATTAATTAGCGAAGAGGTTATGCTATTTGCTAAAAATCTAAGAAATGACTGAGACACTTATTTTAAGATTAATCAAAATTCGTTAAAGAGGAAAGGGTTTGCTGGGGCTCATACACAGACAAATTGAGGAGATAAAAGATGTTGAACACTGAACACCACCGCTTTGGCATCATTCAGTTTTTGTGCTTGAGCCCTTTTAGCCCCCTTCTTTTCTTTCGATATTTTACTTCCCAAAAAAAGGGAAGGGAATATTGAGGAATATTTAAGTGTCTATTGCCGAGATTTTAGCAGCGAATAAATGGCGATTAATAATGCTATAATGACAATTACCAGTATTGCTACAACATATGTCATCATGTTGGATATGCTATCTTCTAAAGGAGTCAAATCGGTTTCTTGTGTTGTTAATGGTGAACCCACTCCGACGGTAGTTTCTGCATATGAAGTCCAATATGACTTTGAGCCTTCGAAAGAGGCTAAGATTCTGTATTCGCCTTCATTTTCTGGAGTCCACATCTTAGTATAAACTCCAGATCCGTCACTGGTTACATATCCAAGATCAACCATTCCACCGTTGGAATCAAATGCAGTTAATTTCACCGGAACTCCAGTCACCATATCTGGGCATGGCTTCTGCATGTACACATACTCCATCCAACCTGACATGCTTTCATCAGCTACTGCAGGAACACCATTCGGGAATCTTGCTGCCTGTTCTGCTTGTGCTGTTCCAGAAGCTGTGTCAGTTACCATTCCTTTGATAACTATGCTTTCTCCTTTTGCTATAACATCGTTTTGAACTGTAACTGTTGTTTTGCTTGGTCCCTTTCCGACACAATAGACTTGGTTGTCGTAGTAGTTGTAGTAGACTAGGAAACCGTCTGCAAGTACGCTTGTTGATAGACCTCTGCCTCCAGTTTGACCTGCCCAACCGAACATTTTGTAGATTTCGTTTCCATTTTCTGCGTCAACACAGTATATGCAATATCCTTTGTAGAGGGGCGAGTTTGGTGAGTGCTCATTGTTGAATAAATAGACTTTTCCATCAGCAATAGCGGAAATAAATGTTGGCATCATACCCCAAGGTGTTTGAAGACCGCTATCTGTGTCATTAAATTTCCAAAGTAGTGCTCCGTCAATCATCGAGTAGCAGAAGACTTCTCCAGCGTAGCCAGCTACGTAAAGTTTGCCATAGGCAGTTACTGCTCTCTGACCTGCTCCTTCACCACCGCCAAAATATTGAAAATCACGGAATTGTGTGGTTGTTGGACCCCACAATGGGCTTCCATCGTCAAGGCTGTATCCTCGCCACTGGAATGTTTCAATTTCATTCATAGTCCACACCCTATTGACAGGATCTACTGGCCCTAGTTCCAAACTTAATGTGTTACCTGGTGCTGGATAATTTTTAATCCATAATAATTCTCCTCGATTTTCTGGTCTGTCGCTTATTGCCCATACTGTGTAGGGATCAGGAGTACCTCTTGGGAATCTAAAGACACCTGGCTGTATCGCACTGCTTGTGCCAAGTATTACATCGCCAGGGAGAACGGCAACGATGGCTGGGTTTGAATTTCCGGGTAAATCAGGTATGCTTACGTTCCATGAGTATGCAGTGCTTGTGTCAATTGATTTTCCGCTTGGTCTCCATTGGTGGTAATTAGAGCCAGAGCCCTCTGGCGATCTTCGTGTATCATTTGCCACGCTATAGTTCCATAGCGCTAACCATCCAGCATCAGCGTTCATCACATATCGTACTATCTCACCACTATCAGTGTAAACTTCAAAACCATTAGGAACATTAGTTAAGCTATACATCCACATTCCAGTAAATCCATCATAAGCATTCCAGGTATCGCCGATTACTTGCCATAAAACTCCTCCAACGACTCCATGCTGATTTATGTCTTCAAAGTCGTAGAGTTGTGCTTTGGCAATAGGAGAGTAGTAGCCTGTTTCGGTTAGACCTCCGAGGTCGTCACGGAACCACAGTTCTTCGCCAGTACGTAAATCTACTGCAGCGTATCCTCCACCACTTCCGGAGTGACCTAGGGGTACTGGATAGTATAGGATTCCGCTCATAATTATTGCATTGTTGAATCGGCCCTCGTATGAGCCTCCAGAGTAATATGTTGCGCCATTAACCTGTGTTCTTGTTCCTCCTACAACACCTCCGAATTCTATTGGTTTTGTCCACATTATGTGTGAGCTTTCAGGCCCAATTCCGTCGTTTTGGAATATTTCAAAGCCTTGGAATACTTGGTGAGAACCTAAATAGTTACCTGCTAGCCAATGGGAAGTAATTGTGTACCAGTCTGGGTTCTGTCCGTCTATTGGTCGAGTCCAGTATTCGGTTGGAAGTGGGTAACTACTTATTGGTTCAGGTAAGGGGTCTTCTGTTACGGTGAGGATTTCTGTTCGACTGGCGGCTTTTAATACTGTGCCTGTATATTCTCTCTGCAACGATGATTCATCCCATGTGTATGTTTGTCCAGCGTAATCGAACTGTAGAGTGTATTCGCCGACTTCGGTAGGTGTAAAGGAACTGAATTGCAACCCGGTTGTATCTTGAACAACTGGCCAGTTCATTGTTTGGGTGGTTCTGTCTGGTTTTGTGATGGTAAGTGTGTAGTCGTGGCGTCTGATGTCATTGTCTACGTTTGCGTCGGGTAAAGGCGCATCAACCCACATTGTTATGTATGTAGTTTGGTGGACACCTATTGGATTGGGAATGGCTTGGAGATAGGCGTAAGATGTAACTTCTGTTTGTGCAGTTGCGTTATTAATAGGCAAAGCAAATAATGCGGTTATAATTAGGGTTAAAGTTATACTGACTATTTGTGTTTTATAATAGTTTTTTTTCATTTTCATATTTCCTCTAATTTCTTGAGTTTTGGCTGCTTTTGTCAGCTACTCGAAAAATTAATTGAATTTTCTAGTTACAGAAGCTTTGAACAGTTGCAGAGTTAGCTGCAAAGGCACCCCCAACTCCAAAAGATAGAATTGTGTGTTATGCTCTTAAAACATTTTCCATGTTTGGGGTTAAAATTTAACTCTCTCTCTTTGCCTGTTCTGAATTAATGTCCTGTTTACTCCTGTCGTGTCGTCTTGTCTTCTCTTGTCTTGTCTAAACTCTCAGCTCTCCACTCCTCTTGATAAGAAAAATTATAACCGATAAACATGAATTCAGTTTAAATCACTTAACAGCTTGTAGAATCCAGCATTTCTTAACGCTCTAGCAGTAAGGAGCATAACAGCTTCAAGTCTAATCAGTTCTTCTTGGATGTCATACTTCGTGTTTTTTATAATAATAACACCTTTGCCTTCAATATCAAAATCCATGTGAGCAATCTTATTTCGCAATGAATTATTGATGTTTTCAGTAAGAAATGAAAAACCATGCAGATTTAGAAAATTGAGTTTTTCAGCTACTCCAAATGAATCATCAATGTCTCTAAGAGATTGGGCGTACTTTCGTTTTAGTTGAACAAAAAAATCATGATGATTTAGTATCATCAAAAACACCAAACAATCAAGCATATTCGTAACGGTTGTTTCAAAAAGCGCAAGAAAAAGGAATGCCTTTCTCAGCGTGTTTAGTTGACTGTCATAACTAACTTTTGAGTCGTCTTTGAAAATGTGCATTCTTTCTCCGCTTCTCTTGAATCTAATTTGTAATTCCTTCAATGATTCTTGCAACTTTTTGTTTTGCTTTAAAGCAGATATTGATTCGATTAATGGCTTCAACTTCAAAACAAGTCGTCGATATTCTGGAGTATTTTGAAGAAGGGCAGTAGCTTTGTTAAGTATCTCTTCGTCCTTTTCATCTTCATTATTGGGCATTGGAAATCTTTCCTATTTTTCGTTCAAGTTAATTCTGTTATTCGTGGAATCCATTTATCTTTCTCATTTCTTAAGAACTTCGCTAGAAGTAAGGCTTCTTCGTTTAA
>CAZYJH010000109.1:0-6127 GCA_964647775.1 uncultured Candidatus Bathyarchaeia archaeon | reverse complement strand
TGAAGCCAGTAGACACCCCAACCAGAGGAGTCTTTCTTGCTGGTTGCGCCGAAAGCCCAAAAGACATCAAAGACAGCGTGACACAAGCGAGCGCTTCAGCAGCCCGTGCAGGAATTCTCATGTCTAAGGGCAGCGTCACAATCGAAGCCATCACCCCTGTGATATCCATTGAAAAATGTACCGGATGTGGCATGTGCGCCAAAGTGTGTCCTTACCACGCAATTACTGTGAATAAAAAACGTAAAAAAGCCGAAGTGATTGAAGCAGCCTGTGCGGGGTGTGGCGCTTGTGGTGCAGAGTGTCCCTTCGGCGCCATCGAGATGAGCCACTTCAGTGATGAGCAGATATACGCTCAGATAGACGCAGCCACTGAAGAGAACGCAGACAAGAAAATTCTTGCTTTCTGTTGTAACTGGTGCTCTTACGCGGGAGCAGATTTTGCGGGCGTAAGCAGAATGCAGTATCCTCCTAATGTGCGGATTATCCGAAGCATGTGTTCCGCCAGAGTAGCCATGAAGTTTGTTGAGCGAGCCTTCGTTAGAGGCGTTGCGGCTGTGCTGGTTTCAGGTTGCCACTTGAATGATTGCCATTACATAGACGCCAATTATCAGACCAAGAGGCGGGTTGAGAGTTTGTGGAAGAAGCTGGAAAGGTTGGAGTTGGACAAGAATCGGCTTCAATTGGCGTGGATCAGCGCAGCGGAGGGTGAAAAGTTTGCTTCAAAGATACGGGAGATGCAAAAAATCGTTGAAGGCGTCACTAAAGAGGAGATAGAAAAAACGGTCAAGTGTCTAACCCCCAAGAAAAAGGAGGTCACCAAACGGGGATAATACATGATGACCCTGATTGACAAAAAATATTCATGTGCTGGGGAATGCTGTGCGAGGAAAAATCGTTAAAACCGAAAACAGAAGAAAGCTTACACTCAAGAGGCATTTTCTTACAAGAGATTATCTCCTATCGCTGGACAAAACTTTGTGTAACGGATGCGGCTTATGCGCCGAAATTTGCCCAAAAACAGCCATAACAGTGACTCCAGCAAAAATAGCTGAAGACCATCTGGAAAAAAAGCCAACAATCGTTTTTGACGTAAACTCTTGCAACCTATGCGGCGAATGCGCAGTGTTGTGTCCCCTAAACGCGTTGAGGATGGAAATTGATGGAAAAGGAGTTTCCACACTTGTGAAAAACGAGGCATTCCCCGTTTTGCTGAAGGGCATTACTGTTGCAACAGAAAAATGTGATTCAGCATGCAATCTCAGATGCCAAGAAGAATGCCCCACAGAAGCAATCAAGGTGTCAACGCAGCAAACAGAAAACGGAAAAACAGTGATAACTGACGTCCAAATCATGGAGGACTCCTGCTTTTACTGCAAACGCTGCCAATCTGCCTGTCCTCTGGATGCGATAGATGTGAAAAAACCGTTTCAGGGAACCATCAAACTCGATAGCGAATTATGCCCGAAGGGATGCACGGTCTGTGTTGACATTTGCCCCACTCATGCGATTAAGTTGGAAAACGGGCAGCTTAGAGTCTATTCCGATTTCTGCATCTTCTGTTCTGCATGCCAGCATGTCTGCCCAAAAGAAGCCGTCACCGTAAACAGAGATTGGATATTCCACTCAGATGTTAAAGCGGCGGCTTGGTTAACTGCACTCAAAAAGTTGACTTCCTTTGAAACCGTAAGGAAAGAGCTCATGATCAAATCTGGGCATAGAAGAACTTCTTCAGTGCAGAAAAGAGAAAGAACAATCTACATAAAGCCTGAGCAAGAAAAGGACAACCGAGTGACAGAATTTCTGGAAATTCTGAGCAAATACAAGAAATAAAATCATCCCTCTGCAGCCAGTGAAGGATGGTATTCTTTTTAGCAACATGGGAGACTATAATCTGTGGTAGATTAGGTTGGATATCTCGGTTACGAAAGCTGACGGAACAAAGGAAGCATTCCGCAAATGGAAGGTTGCTAGAACCTGCCTGAGGATGGGCGCATCCCAAGAAACTGCGCAGGCCATCGCCGACGAAATCGAAAGCAAACTCTACGACGGAATAAGCACAAGAAGAATCCTGCAAATGATTTACAGTCGGCTAAAAAAACACAAGCCTGTAATGAAGCTGCAAATAGATTTAAGGCGCTCCCTTAGCCTTCTCCGGTCTGCACCCGACTTTGAACGGTTCATCCAGCTTCTGCTAAGCGAACACGGCTACGAAGTCACCCCAAACCAGATAATACGCGGCAGATGCGTAGAACACGAAATCGACGCCATCGCCAGAAAAAACGGCGAAACATACGTCGTAGAAGTCAAGCACCACTACAAATACCACACCCCAACAAGCCTCGACGTAAGCCGCATCTCAAGAGCCGTATTCGAAGACCTGACAGAAGGACACGAACACGGATTAAACAGCCATCAAATAGACCACGCAATGATAGTCTGCAACACAAAACTGTCAGAACACGCCAAAAAGTACGCGGACTGCAGAGGAATCAGCCACATAGGCTGGAGCTCACCACCAAACCATGACCTACAAACAATGATCGAAGAAAAGAAACTCTACCCAATAACAATTCTCAAAGGATTAAACGCTGCAACCAGAAACAAATTGACGGCTAACGGCGTACTTCTGTTGAGGGACTTGACTGGGAAAAACGCGGCGGAGCTTAGAAGGCAAACAGGAATTTCCAAAGACAAACTTGAGCCGATGATTGATGATGCACGGGCTATACTTTCTGGGAATTAGCTGCGTTTTTGTCTCTTTTTTTGTGTTTCAGGATTTGGTTGTTTGATTCGTTAAACTTATTAACCTGTTTATGGAATCTTAATACACTTGATAAAAATGCTGAGAGCAACTCTTCCCTGCGCAGACCCCAAATGCAAAGACAAAATGCGACTCGTGTTCCAAAATGAACGATTCCTAGGCTACCGCTGCCTCCTAAAACCAAACACCCACAACTTCAGATACAACATAAAATGCAAAAAATGGGAAAAAATCATAATCTCAACCAAACCAATAGTCGGCTACAAGACAACCCCATACGAAATCTTGTTCGATGAAGAAATTGCTATCGAAACACGCTGATTCTCGGAACTCCAACAGCCTTCATCAAAATTGCATCCGCTTCTCTATGGTTGTAAACTGTTTTTGGGACCAGCCGCCTTTTGGCAAGTCTCCGGCTGACTCTGAAGCAAAAAAAGGCGATAACGCCGCATTTTTGGCAGGAAACTAACATCAGTCAACCTAATTTTTCGCGAATCATATTTATGTGAGTTCGTTAATCTGGACTGTTTAAATATCAGAACTCTAAAATAGAGTGGTTAGAGGACAGAACAGTATGGGTTCCAAAGCACCGAAAGGCGAACTAGCAGCAAGAAAATTGCTTGCGAAACGAAAGAATTTCAGATGGAAGGACGTCTATTACAAGCGTCGAATGCTTAAGCTAGATGTTAAATCTGATCCGTTGAAGGGGGCTCCTATGGCCCGCGGAATAGTCCTAGAAAAAGTTGGCGTCGAAAGCAAGCAGCCAAACAGCGCCATCAGGAAATGTGTCAGAACGCAGCTCATCAAGAACGGCAGGGTTATAACCGCTTTTCTCCCCGGTGACGGCGCGCTCAACGTGGTCGATGAACACGATGAGGTTGTTGTGGAGGGAATTGGCGGGTCCCGCGGTGGAGCCATGGGTGACCTTCCTGGAGTCAGATGGAAGGTTTCAACCATTAATGGGGTTTCCCTTAATGAGTTGGTTCTTGGCAGAAAAGAGAAGCCTATGCGGTAGGAAATCTGGTCTGCTCTCTAAACAACCCTTAAATATTGGTTTCTTAACCCAGAACCTTTGTCAAGGTGTCTCGTTTGAGTAAGGTACAAGAGATAAAGCTGTTCGGAAAGTGGAGCTTCGAGGAGATTAAGTTAGGTGATCCTGGGCTCCAGCAATACATATCTCTTAAGCACGTGTATGTTCCCCACAGCATGGGTAGACATGAGCATGGAAAGTTTCACAAGGCAAAAGTCAGCATAGTTGAGCGGCTCATAAACAATCTTATGCGTCCTGGCAGTAGCGCCGGAAAGAAGACGCGAGCCATAAACTTGGTTAAGAACGCCTTCGAAATCATCTATATTCGTACAGGAGAAAATCCTGTTCAAGTTCTTGTCTCTGCAGTGGAGAACACTTCTCCTGGCGAGGATACTACTCGCATCAGCTACGGAGGCATCGCTTATCATATGGCTGTAGATATTTCTCCTCAGAGACGCGTTGACCTTGCTTTACGTTTTCTTTCTGAGGGCGCAAGAAAGCAGTCTTTCGGTAACACAAAGGCTTTGGATGAGTACCTTGCCGAAGAGCTGATTCTGGCAGCCAAAAATGACGTAAAAAGCTATGCTGTGAAGAAACGCAACGAGATGGAGCGAGTAGCCCGTTCTTCGCGTTAGACAACTTCAGTTACGTATGTGCAGAATTATGGAAGGGTGTTGGATATCTTGATTTTCCTTCAAAAAGTTAAAATAACTGAACCGACTGTTTTCTCTACACATTACGCTGCATAACGAGCAAAAAAATAAACAAAAAAGTATAGGAGAACCAAAAGAAATGAGTAGTAAAGAAAAACCCCATCTGAACTTGGTGGTAATCGGACACATTGACCACGGAAAATCAACCACCGTAGGTCACCTCTTCTCCCTAACAGGAGCAGTTGATGAGAGAACCACTAAAGCCTATGAGGAAGAAGCAAAGAAACTGGGAAGGGAAACCTTCAAGTTTGCTTGGGTTTTGGACAAACTCAAAGAAGAACGCGAACGAGGCATGACCATTGACGTCGCCTATTTGAAATTTGAGACTCCAAAGTATCAGTTCACAATCATTGATGCCCCCGGACACAGGGACTTCGTAAAGAACATGATCACTGGCGCCAGCCAATCAGACGCTGCCATTCTGCTGATTTCTGCCAAACGAGGAGAATTCGAAGCGGGAATTGGTGCGGGTGGACAAACAAGGGAGCATGCTTTTCTGGCATACACTTTGGGAGTTAACCAGCTTGTTGTTGCTATCAACAAGATGGATGATGCTTCAGTTGACTGGAAAGAGGAAAGGTATAATGAAATCAAAGAGGAGATGACCCGTATCTTGAGGATGTCTGGGTTTAATCCGGCTAAGATTCATTTTGTGCCTACTTCCGGATGGACTGGCGACAACCTTGCCAAAAAAAGCGATAAGATGCCTTGGTATAAGGGTCCAACCCTGTTTGAGGCTCTTGATGAGATGGAGGTTCCTGCCAAGCCAACAACTAAGCCGCTGCGTATTCCGATTCAGGACATTTACACGATTACCGGAATCGGTTCAGTTCCTGTAGGCAGAGTTGAGACTGGCATTCTGAAAGAGGGTGACACTCTTGTTTTCATGCCCTCGAAAGTTCAGGGACAGGTAAAATCCATAGAGACTCATCACGTGAACGTTAAGCAGGCTCTTCCAGGAGACAACATCGGATTCAACGTCAGAGGCATCTCAAAGAAGGATGTTCACCGCGGAGACATTGCAGGTCACGTTGACAACCCGCCAACTGTTGCAAGAGAATTCATTGGACAGATAATCGTAATCCATCACCCAACCGCAATCGCCGCTGGATACTCTCCAGTGCTGCACTCCAACACTGGTCAGATTTCATGCAGATTCAAGGAGCTTGTCGCGAAACTGGATCCAAGAACTGGGCAGATTGTAGAAAAGAATCCGTCGTTCCTGAAGACTGGCGACGGCGCGATTGTAAAGTTTGAGCCCATTCAGCCAATAGCCATTGAGCCCTACGCTGACTATCCTGAGCTTGGCAGGTTTGCTGTCCGAGACATGGGCACAACAGTCGCTGCTGGTGTAGTCAAAGAAATTACTGTTAAGGGTTAGAAAGAGACCCTTTTTTTCTTTCTCTTTCTTTTTTGTTTTTATTTTACTCTAAGCCGTGAGTATTGCGAATAAGTTCATGTCTAGGAGCATGAGTACTCCTTGGGCTATGCATATGCAGCCTATTATGAAGGTTACTGGTTTTGAGGCTAGTATTGTTCCGATGAGTTTTAGGACGTCTTCTATGAATTTGAAGACCATGTAGACGATTACTGCGGGAATCAGGAAGATTATTACGTAGACCC
>CAZYJH010000108.1:0-6168 GCA_964647775.1 uncultured Candidatus Bathyarchaeia archaeon | reverse complement strand
GGGTTTACCGTACTCGGCGACGAAGGCTTCATCCAGCACACCCACAGCAGAGTCCTGACTGTCGTCGATAACCAGAAACTTCTTTTCTGCAGGAATCATGGACAGGTTATCGAAGTAGTATTCGTACAGTGGCTTTGTTTTTTGGGGCTTTGTGACCAGCTTGTTTTCTTCGGAAACCCATGCGAACCGTGGAAAACGGCGATGCATGTAATCCAGAACTTTGCTGATGTCGTCTACTGTGAGGTCGGCATAGGGAAAAGCCTTCCTGCAGAGGTCATGGATTTCGTTGAAGCTCCACTGTTTCTGCTTCATCAGCAAACCTGCAATCTGGTGGGCAAGAACGTCGTAGGGTTTCGGCGGAACTTCCAGAGGCTCCAGTTCCTCGTTTATTGTTCTGCGGGCGATAGCCATAGCTTCTAGCGTGTCGTCTGAGTCCATTGTGATGATAACGCCTTTTGGGATGCGTCCGACCCTGTGTCCGCTTCTGCCAATCCGCTGAATCAGGCGCGTAACCTGCCGTGGACTCATATACTGGATCACCAGGTCAATGCGTCCCACGTCTATGCCCAGCTCCAGAGAAGAGGTTGCGACCAGACCCTTCAGTTCGCCGTTCTTCAGTCCCCGCTCCGCAGCTAGTCTAGAGGGCTTAGCCAAGGAGCCATGATGGATTGAAACAGGAAAGTTTACGTCCCAAACCTTGAATCTGCTCGCCAAAACCTCTGAGATGCTGCGGGTGTTCGTGAAGAGGAGAACTGACCTGTGGTCCTGGATGTAACGGCGAATAACGCGGAGGCGCGCGGCAACCTCAGGATGCGTAAACAGGGACGACGCCAACTCGTAGTCTTCCTGTTCGGGTTGCGGAAAAAGTATCCTCAAATCCATCTGCCGCTCCAAAGTAACCCGCACAATTTCTACTTCGCGCTCGGAACCGACCAGAAACTGGGCAACTTTTTGTGGACTGCCAATCGTGGCTGATAAGCCGATGCGCTGAAACTCTCTGCCCGTTACCCAACGCAGACGCTCAAGTGCCAGAGACAGCTGGCTTCCCCTCTTGCTGTCCGCCATTTCATGAACTTCATCCACAATCACCCACTTGACTGCACTGAGGTGCTGCCGCATCAGTCTTCCCGGCAGGATGGCTTGCAGGGTTTCAGGGGTAGTAATCAGCATGTCCGGGGGGCTTCGGGCATGTCTAGTTCGCTCTTTGGTGTCGGTGTCGCCGTGCCTGACAGCTAATTTGATGTCAAGGTTGTTGCACCACCATTCCAGACGCTCAAGCATGTCCCTGTTCAACGCCTTGAGGGGCGTCACATATAGGATTTTTATTCCCCGTTGACGTTCAGGGGTTCTGAGAAGCATGTCGAGGACTGGGAGAACAGCTGACTCAGTCTTTCCAGTGGCGGTTGGCGAAATGAGGAGAACATTTTTTCCCTCAAGAATCTTCGGGATAGCTTTTTCTTGTGTTTCAGTGGGCGCTTTGAAGCCTTTCTCCTCAACCAACCTGCGGATGGGTTTAACGAACCCGTCGAAAACGGTTTTGGGTCTTTCGGGCAAAGTCATTATGCACCAAAGCTGAAAAAGTAAAGCAAAGCCGTTGTAAAAAGCATTTTGGAAACATAAACTATCTTTTCAGATTAAAAAAGTGGCTCTTTGCGAGGTTATCACGTTCTTCACTAGCATGAATGGAAGGCAAATCTTTTATTCATAATCAACATTATATCATTGTGACATTTAATGGAGGAAAAGAAATGGCTAAATGTAAAAACTGTGGAGCCGAAGTTGCCAAACCTCGAAAAAGCTGGAAGATGGCTGGTCGCCCAGATAAGGCAGGGAAAAGAACTCAATTAACAATAGGACTTTTTGACTGCCCCAGCTGCAACAAATCCTTCAAAGTTGTTTTAAACAAGCAGAAAATCTGATGCTTCGACCTCGCCGAGGTCTGCGTCGCCGTGAGTGCCAGAGACTGCAGGTTGATAGCTGGCAATTGCCTAACGGCAGATAGGTTCGAACATAGACTAACAGAAGGTCCACATTATCCTCCTTTTTTATGTTTTAGCCGTTAGGTTTTTATGTTTTGGAAAGGAAGAACCTTTAAAAATGTTCTAGCTTACTGGAGCCAAGATTCGGGATGAAGATGCCTGAGGTGCTCAAGCGCGGTTACGTGCAGACCATCATAATGATCGCTGTTGTGATAGTTGCGGTCTTACTTTTTTGGTACGGGTTAAGGTTTGTCTTAAGAACAGAGTATCCCATCTTGGCTGTCGCTTCGGAAAGCATGGAACCCGTATTGTATAAAGGAGACCTAATAGTTATTGAGGGAATACAGAATGTCAGCGACATTTACGTTGCAACCAAAGACGCTGACCCTCCCGGCGACATACTCGTGTATCAAGGACCAACTCAACTGATTGTGCACAGAGCAATCGACAAAAGAATCGGCACAGACGGAAAAACAGTGTTCATAATACACGGAGATAATAACGGAGAAGGAGCTAACGAGCATGTTCATGAATCCAAAATTATTGGTAAATACACAGGGTTTAAGGTGCCGTGGCTGGGTAATATTGCACTGGCTTTTCAAGAGACTGAAACAAAAGTAGCCTTCATCGCGTTATGGATAATAATTCTGATACTCATAGAGGCGGCGCCTTTTGTGATGGAGAAACTCAAAGGCGGCAAGGATGAAGCAAGCCTTTATAAATAACTGAAACAATTTCATGATGTTTTATAAGGAGGGGCTGGATATACCCGAAGTTGTAGCTTCTATCCGAATAGAGAATGTCGTAGCTTCTGCAACACTAAACCAGAGAATTGACCTGAACGCTGTTGTTAAAGGGTATCCAGGAGTTGAGTATCGCCCGGAACAGTTTCCAGGCTTGGTTTTCAGATTAAAAAGACCAAAAACGGCTACCTTAATCTTCAATTCTGGAAAGATGGTTTGCACAGGAGCAAAGTCAGAGAAAGAGTCAAAGCGAGCAGTTATGAAGGTTATCAGGGAACTGAAGAAAAGCGGAATAATCATCATCGGAAAGCCCGAGTTGAAGATACAGAATATTGTTGCTTCAGCAAATTTGGCTGGCTTAATAGACCTAGAACGGTCCGCATACTCATTGGGCAGAACAATGTATGAGCCTGAACAGTTTCCGGGTCTCATCTACAGAATGGATCAACCCAAAGTTGTGATTCTTCTCTTCGCAAGCGGAAAACTGGTTTGCACCGGCGCCAAAAAAGAAGAAGACGTTTACGAGGCAGTCACCAAACTTCACGAAACACTTGAACTCGAAGACCTCATCTACTACGAGTAAAGAGAATTAAGTTCAATCCTCAAACGTCCTATTTTTCTGCGGAATCTTTCGTACAGGCAGTTAGGTAAAAAAGAGCAGAAACCATAACTCATGGGGCATGTTTTATGATTTTTCCACATCTTGGACAGTGAATATGGTGCAGGCTGTTTTGGGAGTCGTATCCTGAAATTGTGGCTTCTTCTTTCGGCAGCAGGTATCCACAGTTTCGGCAGCGATAAAACTTGGAAGACGTGAAAAGCCGCCTTAACTTATCAGGTATCCCCACTGCTGTACCCTTCTTTTGAAGGGTCAACAGCATTCTCCATTTATAAACAATGAAAACTGGATAAATATTCCAAGTCAGGATAGCTGCTCTACACTCTGCAGAACCTAGAAGCTCATGCCAAAAGCTTATTTTCGTTTTATCTGTTTCAGGATGGTGTTCAGCTGTTCTTCTGTTATGGCGTCCATGTCCTGCAGTTTGTAGGCAACCTCACGTATAGTAAGCAGATAATGAAGATTGATGCCGTTCTCAGCCAGATTAGCGGCTCCATTCTCCTCTCGATCCAAAAGAACAACAGCGTCAGTTACCATACCGCCCTCAGCTCGGACAGCCTCAGCGGCTTTCACGATAGATCCGCCTTTGGTTATAAGATCATCCATCAGCAAGACACGGTCGCCCGGCGAAAGAATTCCCTCCACCCATCTTCCTCTGCCGTGCTGCCGTTCGGTTGAGCGAACATAGAGGAAGGGCTTTTTGAGGTTATATGCTGCGATGGAACCGAAGGATATGCCAGCGGTTGGTATTCCTGCGATTCGGTCAAAGCCGTCGGCTCCAACATCGCTTTTTATCAGTGTGGCGTAGAGGTCGCAGATTCGCTTGAAGGCGTCAGGGAAGCTTGGAACAACTCTTAGGTCAACGTAGTAGGGGCTTACCTCGCCGCTGGTGAGCTTGAAGGTTCCAAATTTCAAGGCGCCAATCCTGTTCAGAATCTTTGCCAGCTCAGCCTTCATCTCTTCCTTGTCCAAATCCATGCTCTCCTCTCTACCAAAGACTATGGGTAGACAGTTTTAAAGACGTTACGTAAGATTTCGCCGTTACTTTTAAATGAAGCATAAAGAAAACCTTCTAGCCAAGCAGAAGTGTCTTTTATGGTTGATGCGTGGATTCCGTACGGGAAAACTGAGGTTTGTGCAAGAATACCCACCCGAAACTTTCTGGGTTACATAGAGCCTAAAGAGAAGCAGGGAGTTGTAGACTCAAAAGCTGAGATTGTGAGAGCATTAAGCCAGCCGATTGGGACACCAAGATTACGGGAGATGGCGAAGGCAGGCGACAAGGTTGCCATAGTTGTTGACGATGCGACGCGGGCAACTCCAAGTTACCTGATGATTCTTCCCCTCCTTGATGAACTTAACGAGGCTGGAGTGAAAGACGAAGACGTTACAGTCATTTTTGGCTGCGGCTCTCACCGCGCCGTAACACCTGAAGAGGAAGAAAAACTCCTAGGAAAAGAAACACTGGACAGAATTAAAGCCATAAGCCATGACTACGAGGCGGATGACCAAGTTTTTCTAGGCAAAACCTCCAATGGAACAAAAGTTTCAGTAAACAAGGTCTTCGCCGAAGCCGACGTGAAAATTTTGGCTGGAGACATAAACCTGCACTACTACGCGGGCTACGGAGGAGGAAGAAAAGGAGTACTTCCCGCAGTTTCAAGCGCCGAAACGATTCAGCAAAACCATGCACTGATGCTGCATCCTAAAGCCACAACAGGCGTTCTGGATGGAAATCCTGTGCATGAAGACATGATGGAGGCAGCTAAACTTGCCAACGTCAACTTCATCCTGAACATCGTAACAAACAGCAAAGAAGAGCTGGTTAAAGCCTTCGCCGGAGACGTGGAGCAAGCCTTCCTTGAGGGCACAAAACTTGTGGATGAAATGTATAAGGTTCCCATTGAGCAGCGGGCAAACATTGTTGTTGTTAGCGCTGGCGGATATCCTCATGACATTAACTTCTATCAAGCCTCTAAAGGAATACACAATGCACTGGAAGCCGTGAAACGAAGAGGCGTCATCCTTTTGGTGGCGGAGTGTCCAGAGGGACACGGAAACGAAGTGTTCAGCGATTGGATGGAAAAGTTTGGTGACCTGAAACGGATAGAACGGGAGATAAAAAGACGTTTCGTGCTGGGAGGACACAAAGCCTACTACTTAACGAAGGCACTACAGAAAGTCAGCATCATTCTGGTTTCGATTATGCCTGACTGCTACGCAGTGAACACCTTCAAACTGAGAACAGCCCGAGCATTGAATGATGCCCTGCGGGACGCCTTTGAGCTGGCAGGCAAAAACGCCAAAGTTTACGTTATGCCCCACGGCAACACTACATTAGCTGAGTACACAGCAAAAGAACAGAACGAAAACGAGTAGCCAGTTTATAGGTCTGCGAATTTTGCGGTTACTTTAGCTATTTCCTCGAACTTTGTTAGAACCTTGTCAGCGTTTTCGCCCATTCTGTAGGTGTCCTTGTCAAGCCTTCCTTCAGGGTTCAGTTCCTTTAGCACGTTAGGCTGGTCCATATTGGGTTTTTTGTGGGCATAAGGCCATAGTCTGAAGGAGCCGCCAGTAATCTCATCTATTAGGTAAACTTCGCCATCGATGATGCCATACTCCAGCTTCATGTCAATCAGCTGGATGTCAAACTGTGCAAAAGCTTTCTCGAGGTGTAGAAAGACTTCAGCGTTTATTCTGAGCATTTCGGAGTATTCGGTGCCGCCTTTTGCTTTGACAATATAGTCTACGTACTTGTCGTCCAGCATGGGGTCATGCAGAGGGTCATCCTTGTAGTGGAACTGGGTGATTACAGGGTCAAATCTGG
>CAZYJH010000107.1:0-6318 GCA_964647775.1 uncultured Candidatus Bathyarchaeia archaeon | reverse complement strand
TAGCAGGCTACACAGAATCTTTTGGTGCTGGAAGCTACGATTTTTGGCTAGTAAAAACTGACAATTATGGAAACATGGAATGGAACCAGACGTATGGCGGAACAGGCGGTGATCGGGCTTTTGCGTTGATTGAAACATCTGACGGAGGATACGCACTAGCAGGCGGTGCATTGTTGGTTAAGACTGATGCTTATGGGAATGTGGAATGGAATCAGACATACTCTGGATGGTCAGCTTATGCGCTGGTTGAAACATCTGACGGAGGCTTTGCCTTCGCTGGCTACACAAAAACTATTGGTGTGGATGATATGCCTCATTGGGATTTTTGGTTAGTGAAAACGGACGCAAATGGGAATACAGAATGGGAGCGAACATATGGGTCAACAACAGATGAACGAGCTCATGCTTTGGTTGAAACTTCTGATGGGGGATATGCATTAGCAGGCTACACATCTATCTTTAGCCCTGCAACAGGTATTACTTCCGAGTATTTGTTGGTTAAGACTGACGAACATGGAAACATGGAATGGAACAATACATACGCAAAATCAAATGCAGCTAGAGCCTATGCAGTAGTTGAGGCTTCCGATGGAGGATACGCCCTAGCTGGCATTGGACCACTGATTAAGACTGACAAGTATGGAAACATGTTGTGGAACCAGACAGTTGAGGGAGTAGTTAATTGTTTGGTTGCGACTTCTGATGGGGGATACGCGCTAGCAGGTGGCCTAAATTTTGATTTTTGGTTGGCTAAAGTAGCAGATGAAAACGGCGTTACTTCAGAGTTTCCTTCATGGATACCCCTACTGATTACTCTAGTTGTAGTGGTGGTCGTTGCAGTTGTGGGGATAACTTTTGTTTACAGACGTAAACTGAAGAAACAGAGACGGTCAAATGCCGTCTAAACTGTTTCTTTCAAGCGTAGTTCTTTTTGTTTCAGTTAGTTTGCTTCTTGCGGCGACTTTGGTTGCTGTGTTTTTCAGGAAGAGGTTAGCCCTGACCAGAAATAACGCTTGAAACATTTTATATGGCTGTACCTTAACTAAAAGAGAGACTGCGGTGATTACGGGTTGGTTGAGCGGCGGACAGACCTTTGTGGCTGCGTTTTCGAGATTCAGGATGGCATCATGGTTTGCGTTAAGCGCTGCCGAAAGCACAGCAGACCTAAACCGAAGCGTCACTTCAGAGCCAAAGCCGAATGCGTCAGACCCTGAAAATCGGCATCAGAGATTTTTTTAATACGAGACACCTATTACCCTCTATACGGACACAACCAAAAATGACTGCACAGAGCTCACTTGACTTCTTCAACAAACAGGAAAAACCTAAAAAAAGTGAGCCAACGCCATCGCCCCAGCCAACAGAAGAAGCTTCACCTCTGATTCAACCCGAAGAAGAGAAGCCCCAACCAGAAAAAGAAAAGGTTGTTTACCCAGACTTTCCAGAGGACCTGCCCCCCTCATACCTCGTGTCAGTCAGCTACGACGGCAAAAAACAGCTCGCCACCCTCGGATTATATGAGCCCTTGTCACAGAAAATCTACTTCTGGGACGACAACACAGGACACAAGCCCTACCTCCTCACAAGCCTCCTGCCCCAAGAACTCAAGAAACTCAGCCGCGTAACAGGACACTCCGGCTTTGACCACTTCGAAACCGTAGAAAAGTTTGATCCGCTGCTGGACAAGCATGTGACGGTGACAAAGGTTGTGGCTAAAGACCCGCTGGCGATAGGCGGTCGCCAAAGCGGCTGCATGAGAGACATAATCCCTGAAGATTACCAGAAACTAACCGGAATAGAGGACCCGCCTAAAGTCTGGGAATCCTACATCCGGTACTATCAGTCCTACATCTACGACAGGGGCTTAGCGCCGGGCATGCTGTACAAAATCCAGAAAGGAAACCTGGTAGCCGTACAGCAGAAATCGGCTAAAGGCACTGTACAGGAGATTCTCAGCCTCTTCCCTGACGTGGAAAAAGAGTTTCTGCAAAGCGTAGAAAAGTGGGCGCGGCTGCTCGAGTCTCCTGCCCCCGAATTCAAGAGAGTCGCCCTCGACATTGAGGTCAGCTCATCAGTTGCAACCCGTGTTCCTGACCCGCAAAAGGCTGATGACCCTGTTGTCTGTGTGGCGCTTTACGGTTCAGATGGCAGAAAGCAGCTTTTTGTTTTGAGGCGAGAGGGAATCAGGCAGGGCAACAAGAGTTTGCCCCCAGACGCGTCTGTCACGTATTTCGAGTCTGAGAAGGAGCTGCTTCAGAGACTGTTTGAGGCTCTTCGCGAGTACCCCTTTGTTTTAACCTTTAACGGCGACGACTTTGACCTGCCCTACCTGTACAACCGCGCCAGAGACCATTTCGGTTTTGACAGACGCCAGATTCCCATAGAGGCTGGACGAAGAGTCTTCCACATCAGCCACGGCGTCCACATCGACCTCTACAAGTTCTTCTTCAACAGGTCAATCCAAATCTACGCCTTCGGCAACAAATACCGTGACATAACCCTAAACGAAGTAGGCACCGCAGTGCTGGGGCTCCCCAAAATAGAGTTCAGCAAACCCCTATCAGAACTAAGCTACACCGAACTTACCGAATACAACCTACGCGACTCCGAAATCACCCTGAACCTGACAGCCTTCAATGACAACCTAGTCATGAAACTGATTTTAGCCCTCTCGCGGATAGCCCGCATGCCAATGGAGGACGTGAGCCGCCAAGGAGTCTCCCGGTGGATACGAAACTTCCTGTACTTTGAGCATCGGCAACGCGGCATGCTGATTCCAAACGCTGAGGACATACTCGCCATCAAGGGCGGAACATCCACCACAGCCATAATCAAGGGAAAGAAGTACAAGGGCGCCATAGTGGTTGACCCCGTGCCCGGAGTCCACTTCAACGTGGCAGTTATGGACTTTGCGAGCCTGTACCCGTCCATCATAAAAGTTTACAATCTGGGCTACCAGACTCTGCTCTGTCGACATGAAGAATGTAAAGCAAACAAGGTTCCTGAAACATCCAGCTGGATATGCACAAAAGACAAGGCTCTTGAAAGCCTGCTGATAGGCAGCCTAAGAGACCTCAGAGTCAAATGGTACAAGCCCAAATCCAAGGACAAAACTTTACCCAAGGACCTGCGCAGCTGGTACAACGTAATTCCCAGCGCCCTCAAAGTCATCCTGAACGCAAGCTACGGAGTCTTCGGCTCCCCCACCTTCGGACTGTACTGTCCACCGGTCGCTGAGGCTACAGCCGCCATCGGACGCCACGTTATAACCCAGACCATAGAGAAAGCCAAAAACCTAAACATTGAAGTTCTGTACGGAGACACAGACAGCCTCTTCCTCAAGAACCCCTCCCCCGAACAGGTAGAAATCATGGCAGAATGGTCCAAAAAAACCATGGGCATGGAACTGGAAGTAGAAAAATGGTACCGCTACGCAGTCTTCAGCAGCCGAAAAAAGAACTATCTGGGAATCCTGAAGGGCGGCGGCGTTGACGTAAAGGGAATGACCGGAAAGAAGCGGCACATCCCCGTCTACATCAAAAAAGCTTTCTACGCGCTGGAAGACCGGCTGGAGCAGGTGCAGTCACCCGCAGAGTTTGAGGAAGCAAAAAAGGAAATCAAACAAATCATCCGAGACAGATACCTGCGGCTGAAGCAGCGGAGATGGGGAGACACGCCTGAGGAGTTGGCTTTTCATGTTGTTCTCGGAAAACCTCCAGAAGCCTACACAAAAACTACTCCCCAGCATGTGAAAGCGGCGCTTATGCTTAAACAGTTAGGCTATGAAATGAAGGCTGGAGACCTGATAACTTACGTCAAAGTTTTGAAGGGCGTTAAGCCCGTGCAGATAGCCTCCAACAGCGAAGTAGACGTGGACAAGTATGTTGCGTACCTGCACTCAACATTCGATCAGATTCTTGATGCCTTGGGACTGGACTTCGAAGAGATTATTGGCTTAACAAAGCTTGAACGCTTCATGTAAAAACTATGCTGCGTTTTCTAAAAAGTTTGGGGCTTTTAGCAGCTGCTGTCGTTGACGAACTTGGATTTGTTTCCTATATGCTTGATTTCTACCCCTTCTTCGATGGGTCTGCAGGGCAGCTGATACTTTTTGAAGAGCCACATCAACTCTTTGAAGGCTTTCTCGTTGACTTCGATTTCCACAACCTCTGTCATCTCCTCTATGACAGCCGGATGCTTCGGGTTCGCTTTGTAGAGCATCATGAATTCGGTGTCCTTCTCAGAATTGGGGGGAACAGCTATGATTTCCCAAAGAGACTTGGCTGGAAAATTTCGAGGAGGATAACGTTTTATTCGGATCTTCTTCATTTTCCGAAATCTCTCTCCTAAGCGCATACCTCATATCCAACCCTGCCCATTCATATAAACTGCCATGATACCTTATTCTATACATAGTCTATAGATAAGTTAGACAATAAACTAACACTCAAGGCAGATGCTCGATGACCGCCAGACGGATGATGTCACATACGCTTTTTTCTATGAAAACTTTAATCTTCCAATCATCCACAATAACCCTTCAGGAACGAAGCCAACGTTGATACTGTTTATAGCCTCAACCAAAGACACTGCTGGAATGAACATCGCCAAAAGCCTCATAGACCACTACAGCTTCGAAAAACTTTCAGAAACCTTCCACAAAAACCCCGTATACACAAAAAAGCTGCATAACAAGGAAACCAAGCTGCTTTTCGTCAACACAGAAATAGTGGACACCCAGTTTCTGGGAGACCTCTTCAACCCAAACCTTTTTGTTTTCCTGTCTAGGCACAGCAGCGCCAAAGGCATCCCCACCCTGTCAGTTCACACGCCCGGCAACCTCACAGACGCCCAATTTGGCGGAAAACCGAGAACGGTCTCGGTCTCTCCCGCGGCAGCCATGAAAACTGCGCTTCAGGAAATGGCGAAACTGACGGATGAAAGAGGTCTAGACTATGAAGTTTCATACGAATGCACTCACCATGGTCCCTCCTTGGATGCGCCAGCCATGTTCGCGGAACTGGGGAGCTCGCCGGAGCAGTGGAAGGACATGAAGGCTGCTGAGGTTGTGGCTCATGCCGCGGCTGCTGCTGTTTCTGGCTGTTCTGGCTTTTCTGTGGCGCTGGGAATCGGTGGACCCCACTACAACAAGAAGTTCACGAAGCTGGCACTAGACACTCAAACCGCCTTTGGTCACATAATTCCGAAGTATGCGCTTTCGGAGGTTGACGCTGAAATAGTGGCGCAGTGTGTTGAAAGAACCTTGGAGACTGTGGATTCTGCGGTTCTTGATTGGAAGGGAATAAAGGGCGAACACAAACCTAAGATAGTTGCTGCGCTGGAGACGCTTGGCATGCCCTCAGAAAAGGTTTAGGTTATTTGAATAAAAAAGTGGGAGGGGGAACCTTTACTTTATTCCCCATCGTTTGGTGACCTTCACTAGTATGAAGATTACGAAGGCTACGATGATGAAGGTTATCAGCGCAACCAGAAAGTTTCCTACGCCAAACACTTGCTCTCCTACGTTGAATGCGAGGTCTGCCAAATTTTTAAGACCAGGTATTGCTAGACCTATCGCTGGCAACAGCAAATCTTTTACAAGCGATTGAATTAGCAAGCCCAAGTAGACGCCCATGATGAATGCAACAGCCAATCCCATGACCTTGTAGTTTTCCAGAAACTCTTTGAACTCGTCCCACATTCCTTTAGGTGGCGGCGGTGGCGGAGCAGGTTTAGCTGCCAACAACTCACGTATCTGCTTAAGCTCCTGAATCATCTCATCCTCTTTAGTCATCAACTCACCAACCTAATATTGCCGTTTATCGCCTTTTAACATCTGTTGTGCCCAGTAAAACAATTCATCCTCTCGCTAAAACACTGAGAAACCGCAACAAAGCATGTAGGAAACAGGCGCTTCTCAGGGATAACTTTACATACTAGAACCTATTTTTGAAAGGTGCGAGGAACCTTGGGACTAAAATCATTCTTTCAGTCCGCATCCAGACTGCTGAAACTTGCCACAAAACCGGGCAGAACCGAGCTCTGGCTATCGATAAAAATCTGCTTCTTAGGCATCATCGCAATCGGCGGAATCGGCTTCATAATCAGACTCATAGGTGTAGTATTGCAGGGCGGTGCTTAACCCATTATGAGCGAGGAAAAAAAACTTTCAACTGCCGTCTTTGCTGTACGAACCACTGCAGGGCAAGAAAAAAACGTGGCAAACCTCATCGAAGCAAAAGTGAAAATGAATGAGCTACATGTAAAAGCCGTTCTTGTGCCCGAGATGCTGAAGGGCTACGTTTTCATCGAAGCAGA
>CAZYJH010000106.1:0-6371 GCA_964647775.1 uncultured Candidatus Bathyarchaeia archaeon | reverse complement strand
GCTTAGCTGTGGCTTGAGCCTCCAACAACGTGATGCCCTGTCCCTCCTGAATTGACGGAGAAACGAAAACGTCAGCGCAGTTGTATAGTCGATGAAGCAGTTCTTCGGGAACGCCGCCCAAAAAAACAAACTTGTCCGAAACGCCCTGCTCTTTGCAGTATGCAGTCAGATGGCTTTTGAGGGGACCTTCTCCAACTACCACAAACTTTGTTTTGTCCCTTTCTTTGACTACATGTTTGGCTGCTTCAATCAGGTAATGTAAACCTTTTCGGGGTATCAGGTTGCCAACAAAGAGCACGATGTTTTTGTTGTTTCCGCCGACCACATCCTTTATGTCCTTACAGTCTGGGGTGGGCTTGAACCGTTGGGTGTCCACGCCGTTTGGAACCACCCGTATTTTTGCTTCATCAACATCATACAACTGAGTTAGTTTTTGAGCGGAATATTGGCTGACGGTGACAATCAGGGTTGCCGCTTTGGCTGCCTCCTTTTCGGTTTTTGCGAGGCGCCGCATGAAAACGTTCGACAGCTTCATTCTGAAGGACGGAGACATGCTTTTTGACGATTGGATATGCTCATCCGCGAGAACGCCGTGGACAGTTTGTATGAAGGGCTTGCCTGTTTTCTGTTTCTTGAGAAGCTTCAGAAATTTGTAGCCGCTGACAGTGTGCGCTTCATAAACGTCGGCTTCTATTTTGTCGAACATTCCGGAGATGGACCGGTTGAAGACCCAGTTGTCAAGAGGATAGAGTCGGTCAGTGGAGAAGCAGGGAACAACGGTTACTCCGTCGATTACGGTGGTTTTTTTGAAGCCTCGTTTTGTTCCGCTGTAAACTGTTGTGTCAACTTCGTTCAGCAACCGTTTGGCAACTTCAACTATTCGGCGTTCAACGCCTCCGAAGTAAAGGTGAGGCGGCTGCGTGTTAAAGACGGCTACCTTCAGCTTCCTGCTCATTGACATGTGCCCCATTGTTTGAAGCGGTTTCTCTGCCATTCTTTGGCAGCACTAAGTATTAAAATGAAACTAGATGGGATAAGCTCCACAAACTTTGCAGAACTTGCTTTTCAGATTGCCGCCCTTAGATTTACAGTAGGGGCACTGTTTGCCTTTCGCATCCTTGAAGACCTCAGAGGGCACGCCAAACTGTGACCTGAAAATCTCGTAATAGAACAGGTGCTCCTTGTCCCGTATGGTAACCTGATCAGCCTCCCGATACCTTTTAGCCTTCTCGTGGAAGTAGCTGTCAGAAATTTTTTTGCTGAAAACCTGTGGGAAAACTGTGGTTCCTGAGCCGAACTCTAGGGGAGTTTTTACTCTCCACACAATCTTGTCGGGCAACAGCCCCTCGTAGGCTTTACGCATTATCCATTTTCCCCACATTTTGCCTCGTTCACTTCTGATCATATGTTTTGTGTCCACGCCGTAGGCGAAAGCTTTGAACTCTGGGTCAAGAAAGGGGGGCTTCGACACCATCCCAAGCGATTCTGCCATGGGAATCGACGTGAACTGCATCACCTGCCACATGTTGGACAGGTACTCCTTCAATTCTTGCTCGTCTAGACTGAAGAGCCAGCTGTAGCCGCCCAGCAGTTCGTCCAGTCCGTCGCCTGTCATGACGCCTTTGATTCCGTTCTCTTTTGCAGCCTTCAAACCAACATAGGCTGCGACGCTGTTTCTGACGCCCATGGGATCAAAAACCTTCAGAACCTTGATTACGTCACGGATGGCTGACTGCATCTCTTCTTCGCCGAAAACGTGGACTGTGTGCTTCATCTTCAGCAGGTCTGCCATCAGCCTCGCGTATTCCACGTCCAGCGCTGGAGAGTTTTCGAAGGCAACAGTGAATGCCTCCAGTTTGGTGTGTTTTGATGCTTCAAAGGCGATGACGCTTGTGTCTAATCCTCCGGAGAAGAGCATTCCGTCGGTCAAATTTTTTTGCACAACCTTGCCTGTGAGTTTACGGATTTCTGAACAGATTTGGCTGATTGAATCCAAGTTTGGTCTCCCTCAGAACGTAGCTTACAGGACGGCTGCGCAAAATTTAAGGTTTATTAGCAACTTTGATAGGGCAATATGACACGAGGGACAGAGGGGAAGTTTATGCAGGTCAGTTTGGTTCACATGCAAATCAGCGAATCGATGGATAAGAACTTGGAGACTGCGGAGCAGATGCTGTATAGGGCGGCTGATTCAGGCTCCAAATTTATTTGTCTACCAGAATATTTTGCGTTTCCAGCCAGCGTAGAAGACAGAAACCAAATCGAAAAGATGTCAGACGACATCCATGATTCGGCGGTTCAGCTTCTGAAGCGGGTTTCGAAGGAAATTGACGCCTACATTGTGGGCGGGACAATCTTTGAGAAGTTCAGGGGAGGCTACTACAACACGTGCCTTTTTCTAAGGCATGGAAAGATTCTGGGAAAATTTAGGAAGATGCATCGCACTGAGTGGGAAAAAAGGGTGGGGCTGCATGTTGGAAGCACCTTCAGGGTCTTTGAAACCGAGCATTGCAGGGCTGGAATCCTGATATGCGCTGACGTGTTTTATCCAAGAACCGTCAGAAAGCTGGCGTCTTTAGGCGCTGAGGTCATCTTTTTGCCTGTGTCCGCGTCTCGGACTCATCCGCCCGTGAAGGGGCACCCTCTCACCGTAAAAAGGGCGGAGGAGCACAAGGTTTTCATTCTAAAGAACGGGAATACTCGTTCAAATTCGAGGGGCGGAAACAGCGCCATAATTTCTCCATGGGGAATCATAAACCAAGCCAAAGACGAAATGGAAACCAGAATTGTCTCCGCAGACTTGGACATGACCAGACTGAGAAAGCTCCGTGCATCAGCTTAATCAGAAAAGCTATTTGCCGTAGATTTTCTCCCACTTCTCAATGATTTTGTTCATGTTCTCGAATCCGAACTTTTCCAGCCAGCTCCGGTAATTGCTGTCATTGATTGCTGTTCTGGCTATTTCTTTGGCGCGTTCTGCATCATGCACAAGAAGAAGAATAGCTTCTACGTTGAGGCGCGAAATGTAGGCAACAGCCCGTAACATGGCTCTGGTTTCAACTTCTCTGGGAATTTCGGCGCTTAACTCGACAAACACTGGCTTCTTGAGCAGGTTCACGAAGTCCCGCGTTAACGTGTCCGCCCAATACAGGGTTACATAGTTGTGTGCAGAAAGGGGAACATGGAAAAAGTCCACATGCTCTGCGATGGCATCAAAGTCCAAGCCGAACCGCTCACGGGCTAACACGGGGTCAGGCCATATTTCAATGCCAAAACGTTGCGAGACCAGTTTCCGGGATTGCCTAAGGAAGTCTGTGACAGTTTCTGCTCGCCAATCCAGCCAATCCAAGCCGCTCGCTTTATGCAGTTTTCTGCAGCGAGGACAGGTGCAGAAGCCTTCTTCAGGAAAGTGGAAGAGGTTCAGGGTTACGCCCTCCACGTCTGTTTTTGCGGTTTCTTTGATGAAGCCTAGAACATGGTTTCGGTATTCGGGGTTGGTTGGGCACAGAAAATCCCATGGCAACGTGTAGGCTTTGTTTGTTCTTGTTGCAGGACCCCTCGGCGAAACTGCCACCAATTCGGGGTTTTCGCGTATTGCTTTTGCGTCAACAAAGCAGGTGATGTCGTTGTACATGCCTTTTGCAGGTTTTCCCAAAACGCCGTCGACACGTTTTGAATAGTAAACGTTCATGTCAAAGCCATCAACGGTTGCGGGCTCATAGATTACTGTTCCAATCTTCAACGCCTTAACCTCTCTGAGGAATTGCTATCTTTAACTTTAAACCCATAGTTAACTAATGATTTAAGGATTATTTTGGAAAGACTGCACGTATAGCTTTCTTTTTACAACTACCAAAAACAGCGTGATAGCCAAAACAAGCGGCAGAATAGCCCATGAGGGAAACTCGGGGATGTTAGCACCAACAACTATAAAATCAATAGTTGAATACGCAAAAACTTCGTACCTTTGTAAACTTGGGTTTTCTGGAATTCCTAGATACTGCCATCCATAGTAAACTGTAACGTTATGCGTTCCTTCAGACAAAGTTGGCAACATCACACTAGCCAGAACTATTGTCTGATACCAGTACCAATCAGGACCTGATTGTACTACTGATTTATTTATGAAGTCAGTTACGCTGTTGATGACTCCGCCATCTAAGCTAACACCCACATTTCCAAATTGCCCGAACATTCCTCTTGCTTCCACCGTAAAATTCAGTTGAATTGGGTTTTCATAGTTGGTCGAATTTTTAGGAGAAAGAATTGTGACATTACCTGATTGAGAGAAAAACACTACAGGACCTAGAGTATCAACGTTTGGTGGTTGTGGTTGCGCTTCTACCACTAATGGAAAAGAAATATTCGAGATTAAAAAACACAGAATCAGCAATAGAATTAATGCAGCTCTTTGCTCCCCCAACTAAATTACCTAATTTAATCTGACTTAAGTTAGCTGAAAAGCATTTTTGTCAAGAAAGCTTGACTAACCTGACCGTCCGTAGGTCAAGAAAGCTTGACAAGAACTCTTAAAATCATGCAAAAATAGTGGTTAGTTAGGGGAAAGGGATTGAACAAAACCTTAAGCGTTCTACTTGCCCTAATAATTATAACTGCAACAGGTATAACATCCCTCTTCTCAGGGGTGGCTGGAAAAGAATTTAATCCCATTTATACTGGACTGAACGTAGGTGGGCTTGGTCCTCAGGAAATAAAATTTTCTGTATTTAATGGTAGTGTTCTGTATAATTTGGGTAACTTATCCATTGAGTTTTATGCACATCAAGAAGCTCCAGAGAACCTGCAAACGCTCATGTGTGCACTGTATTCAGTGTCCTATAACGCAAGTTGGCAAGACGGACCTGCAGTGATTTATGAGTGGAGTATCCATGACCTTGCAAACATTAGTGACGATGACCCTGATCCTCAACAGTATTTCTATTACACTCTAGACTTAACAAACGTACCCGAGGGGGAACATCAAATAGAAGTCACTGCTGTTGGGGGCGGATATGTCTGGGGTTGTCTTCCACCAAACTGGGACCCCTATTACGATAGCTTTACTACAACTGGCTCATCCACATTATACTTCACCATCAATGCTTCTTCACCACCAGCCGAAACCCCAGACTTTGATTCTAGCATACTTTGGAGAACTAATGTTCTGGGGGTTTTGTCAGAAGCGCCTGCCCAAGATTTGTGGGAAACAGATCTCCAATACAATGGAAGAAGATGGACATCCCTAACAGTCGTTGATGATGTAGTATATGCAGGCGCAATTTCAACTGTGGTCTTTACTGGATATGGCAGTTTTGAAAGAAAGTGGATTAATGTTTTTGCTTTCAACGCCACTACTGGGGCGATAATTTGGAATTACATCGATGAATTTTGGGATATGACACCTCTTGCTGTGGCTGACGGCATAGTTTATTTTGGCGCAGACGACCATGTTAGCGCCTTGAATGCGTCTAGTGGCAAATTACTCTGGAAAGGTGCTTATTCTGTACATTGCCTTGCTGCCGTGCAAGGCAAGGTTTTCACTGTTATTCGTGGGTCTGTTGTTGCTCTGAATGCAAGTAACGGTAATCAAGTCTGGAACTTCACTACGGGTGATGGGTTACTTTCTTCTCCTACCTTTGTTAACGGTGTCGTCTACATCGGTTCAAATGATGCTAACCTATATGCTCTTAACGCAGAAAACGGTGAAAAAATCTGGATTTATGCTGCTGATGCAAGGCTTGATTACTTTGTAGCCGTCGCCAACGGTGTAGTCTATGCATCATCAAATGACAACGTTTACGCTTTAAGCGCTGAAACAGGCGACTACATATGGAACTACACAACAGGGGACGATGAGAAGTTATCTTCGCCCGTTGTTGCCGACGACAGGGTATACATAGGGTCACTGACCAACAAAGTATATGCTTTGAATACATCAGATGGCAGCAAGATTTGGAACACAACAATTATACCTGGTGTGCCTAGAGGCTTGCCTCTACCGCCCCAACTGGTCGATGGAATTGTTTATGCGAGAACAGCAAACGGCGTTTATGGTTTAGATGCCAACAACGGCGCTGTAATCTGGAACTATACCAACACAGATATTGCATTTTCTTCCGACCCCTTTGTTTTCAAAAGTGTTATGTACATTAGCTCATATGATGGACAAATTTACGCTATAATGGCTCCATCTTCTCCAACTGAGCCATCAAGTGAAGAACCAACCGAAACAACTGAGCAATTTCCAACAAGTGGAGTTATCGTTGCTTGTGTTACAGTAATTGTAGCAATTTGCTTGCTGTTCTACTTCAAGAAACGCAGAGGTCAGCTACTTTCGGTTTGTGTGTGAGTTTTTTGGTATTTGGTATTGT
>CAZYJH010000105.1:0-6395 GCA_964647775.1 uncultured Candidatus Bathyarchaeia archaeon | reverse complement strand
ACCGTAGCCATCGACGCCCACGGAAACAACCTCTTCGAAACCATCCAAACCAAAGTTGACCATGAGAAGCCATCAATCTACAAAAAACTAGGAATACCCTAAGCTATGCTTTCTGGGCTGCCAACTCTGTAATTACTTCTGCCACCACATTTGCTGGAGCGTCTGTCCTGAAGCCTCTGCTGTTGAAGTGCGTCAGAACAGCTTGGAAACCCGCGTTTCTCAAGTTGTCAAGCACAGTTTTCAGGGCTGGAACCCGCAAATTCAGTTTGTCACAGACTTTGTCCACCGCATAATAGGTGACTGGCGCCTCAGCCTCATTCTTGACCAAAGACAACATCTTAAGAATCCTCTTCTCCTGCCTCAAGCCTCTTCCCTCAGCCTCGCCTTCCATCAGTGAACAAAAGTTTTTGTTCGCTATCCTGCCGAGCCACAGGGGACCAGCCGCACTCAACTTTGCTCCACAACTGGGACAAACCTGTTTCAGCGGAGAAGCTATTCCTGTGACTGTTTCTCTGTGAAAGCATGAGAAGCAGTGAAGAATGTAGCCCATCTGCTGAATGCTCTTGTCTGCCCGTCGAGCGCCATAGCTGACAGTCGCGTATGCTCTGATATAATGGTCAACGCTGTGGCTGAACAGGACGTCGACGCCTATTGCATGTTTTGCAGCCATCATGGTTAGGCATCCAGTCAAGAGGCGAACAGCGAGTTCGTGGCAGTATTCTGTGCGCAAGGGCTGTCCACCATACTTTCTGAGGCACGCTCGGGGATGAACCCCACATAACGGAGCCATGTCCGTGGCGGTTAAAGCAAGCAAGCCGCCGTTGCGTAAAGCCCGTACCGCAGAATCCATGTACGGCACAGGAGGTCCAAAGGGGTCAACGTCAACGTAGTCAAGTCGTTTTTTGGGCGCCGCGTTTCTGCTCAAAAAAAGGTTAGCATCTTCGTTAGTTACTTCAACGCGGTCTTCTACTTTGTTCAGTTCAGCGTTGAATCTGGCAAGCTTAGCCGATTTTGGGTTGATGTCATTCAAGAAAACTCTGTGAACGCCCTCAACTTCCACCGCAAATCTTACGCCTCGAAGTCCACATCCCGTTAACGGTTCACAAACTGATACTTCTCTGCCCAGAAGCTTTTGGTGCGCCTGCAGTGCTAAAACCGCCAAGTCTCTGTTCAGTTCCATGGTTGGGTTATAAAACACTGGCGCTTTAGATGGAGCGTAATCAGACGGCTTTTTCACGTATGCACTCAGCTTGGGCACCACTACCTTGATTTTTCCCTCTTTCACGGTCTCGGTGGAGAACCCAAAGCTCAACCTTCACAGCTCCTATATACACTGAAACTTTAATTATCGAAACTAGATATTTAGGGTTCGTCTAACAGAAGGCAGGGTGTTAACGCTGAAACCTCTAATACTTGTGACTGGACCGCCAGGAATTGGCAAAACAAGCATACTCCGTCGAACAGTAGAGGAACTTAAGAACAGAAAATATGCGGTCGGCGGCATGGTTTGCCGTGAAGTCCGCGAGGCAGGAGTAAGAGTCGGCTTCGAAATCATGGATCTATCCACTGGGCAGAGAGGATGGTTAGCCCATGTGAACCAGCCAACAGGACCCAAAATAGGCAAGTATCATGTTAACTTGACTGACCTTGAAGTTGTTGGCGTAAACGCCATTCTTGATGCCATTGAAAACGCGGATATACTGGCGGTGGACGAGATTGGTCCAATGGAGCTTTCTTCAACAGTCTTCAGCAAAGCCTTAGTTAAGGCTGTGGAAAGCAGCAAACCCATGTTTGGGACAATCCATTATGGACTAAACAACCCTATAGTCAACGGCATCAAAACGCGGGAAGAAACAGAAATTCTTAAGGTAACCTACAAGAACCGAGAAGACCTTCACAACCTGATTGCCAATAAACTGACTGAACATCTGGCAAAACAAGATTCAGCCTTCAACCCATTTAAGATGGAATAATCAGATGGGAAACGATTCTGTCTGGAAGAAGATAAATTATGTCATGATTTCATATTATGTGCCTATTCTGTTCACTTGTTTGGCTTTGGGGGTTAAATGAAAATAGCCACACAAAAATTAATCAATTTACCTTTACAACAAAAGCTCACTTGTGCTTTTTCGCTAGTTTATAATCTAGTTTGTTTATAACACTTCAAACAATCTATTTCACAATTGGACAAAACATATCCATTGGAAGACGGATTGCTGATTGGACCTACTTTCCATGCTCCCTTTGAACCTCTTTTCCCCCTGTTTTTCCAGACAAGGTTCTTTCCACAGATCATACATTTTCCTCTAGTTCTGTCCCATGCTTCTTCTATGTTGCTGTTTTCAAACAACTTTTTTCGCCTCGCACTTTTTATTAACTTATTTCTTGCCTTGCATCAAACCTATCTGCACTTCAGTGAGAGATTCTAGATTTTTTAAATTAAGTTTTTTTGAAAAAATTTCTTAAGTATTTAGCAAATTCTTTTTTGCAATAAAAAAAGGGTTAATGTTAGAAAATTAATCCAATTTTTGTCTTCACTTAAATTGAAGCAAAAGGTATTAAAAATTTTAACATCGATATGTGTAAGTCTACGCCGTAGTATGTGAAAGAGGGCGCGCGCTCTAACCCCTCACATCCTTCAGTATGCGGAGCGGTCTCCGCTGAAAACAATACTGAGCGAGCTTCGAGGCTGCTATTAAAAACCTTGTTCATGTAATTGCCTTTCGTTAAGAAGTGATGTGTAGATGTGTGCAACAAACTTTTTTAAGTTATTCCGAGATTTTTTATTTGATTCTTTTTATGATCTCGCAATATACATGAAGATGAGGCATAAACATGAGGTGGGTGGACAAAAAAATAAAGTATGAGTTAACGCTCTGGATTGGATTAATTCTTGTTGTTAATGCAATAGTGTGTATCTGGATTCGATTTGTCATTGATTCTATAAGCAGAGAAATTATTTTTCCGTCAAAGGATGCGTTTACTGAAGGCTTTCTAAGTTATCAAACAACACTGGCCTTATGGAACAACGTCTATGTGATAGTAATTATTGCTGCTACAGCTCTAGCCATAACATCAATAATGTCACCGCTACTGAATCCACTACCGGACAGATTAGGTAAAAGAATGACAAACAAAAGAATGATGTCTGATGTCCGTGCGCGCGCAAACGCTTCAAAGGCTAAAAATGACAAACAGTTTAGGGCGAAACTTTAACCACACCCAAACTTTTTTGTTATATATTGACAGAACTTCGTCTATTGTCTTGTATCCGAAATGTCAAAACCTATGTCTTTGAATTTGTTTTTTTGGCGTTTTTCCATCAATCCCCCAAAAACTTGCCTTAATTACGAAGTTTGATTGATCCGGTTACAAAAACAGTGAACCATCTGGCTTTCTTATATTTGTACATCTGTGTTTTTCAGGAAAAACCGCCAAAGGCTTCATAAACATGCGTTACCATATTATCTCTATTGGGCGATAAGATGCCAATTCAAGGTAAACTTTACTTGTGGGGAGAAAGAGCGAAACATGTTCCAGAAGAAACTGGTGTCTACGCTTTTTACGACAAAAACAGAATTCTAATCTACCTTGCCGGGAGTCCCAACCTTCGGGAAACCTTCACTGGTTATGTGGAAACTAACTTTTCTGACGACCCACGCAAACGCGAAACCGTGTACTATCGAAGAATGAATGCCCAAAACTGGGAAGAAAGAGTTAAGAAGCTTATAGACGAATATAAACTGGATTGTGGGGACATACCTAAATTGAATAATCCTTTAAAACCGGGAGAAAAAGTCACCCCAGAATGGGGATTCTACTTTTACGAGGCTTTCAATAAACCCCTCTTTGAGGCAGCCTTTAATCTAGACGACCTCAAGAAGAAGATAGCAAAAGTTCCAGTTGCTTCTCTTGAATTTCATCAAAACAGAGGAGATTTTGCTCGATGGATACGCGATGTTTTCAAAGAAACTCAGTTGGCTGAAAGAATTTCGAGGATGTCTAGCCGTGGGGAAGCCCTCAGATTAATGTTGTTAAATGCTTTAGGTAACCCTGAAGTAGCTGAATGTCCCGAGTGTGGAACATTGTCGAAGCCAGAGAAGATGTGGGAGATGGCTGGAAGGCCTAGTAAGACTGGTGAACGGCTGCAGTTGACGATAGCTCTATACAAATGTGAGGACTGTAACAAGACATTCAGGAAAGTAGTCAAAAAAGAGAAGATCAAAGCGTAGAATTCCCTTCAGAAACTGTGAAGCATCTAGTTCAGCGTTCCGCTTCTATCTGTAGAGCTTTTTCTCTCCAAAAAATTTGTTTTTTCTTTGTTTTGGGTTACCTGATTTATTGAACAAAAATGAAGTCGGTTGCATGTGTGAATTGACCTGTGGTTGGTCGCTTCTGTGTTTTTCTATTGCAGTATCGGCACCTACGTTATATGTATTTTAATTCGGAATCCGAATACGTATAGTTAATATTAATTCATACCGCGCCTTCATATGACTTAAAACCAATCATCATCGATTTTCTATCAGGCAAACTGAAGCATGCGCAAATGGAGATAATGGACTTGAAGGAGAAACCAATCATTTTTAGGCAACTTGAAAACGAATTACGCAGCATCCGACAGCTGACTGAAACCAAAGAAAACCCCGTTAAAAAAACCAAGATGCTTAATGTTTATGGCCAGATGTCCGGAGCGTTGATTGGAAAGGAGATAAAACCGTTGAGAACATATATGCATCCGGATGTCCATGAGCACTCTCAATGCCACAAAATAAAACAAAACAGGAAAAGTTGAATGAAAAATGTTGCTAATTTTGTTAGTGGGGAGTTTATGGCTCGCTTTTGGAGCCTATCTTTTGTGGTTCTTTTTTAAGGCAAAAACTGTTCAACCATTAACCCTGGATGATCTAGCTTTAACTTGGAGGGTACACAAACAGCAGTGTGGATGTAATGCATCGCGTATCCATGGCCTGATTAAAGGAAATAATGAGATTATTGGATTCAAGTGTGAGTGTGGTTACGAGTTCATCCAAAAACGTCTAATAACTCAAAGACCACAAGATGAAAGAGTGACTCCTAAAGATATACAGAAACAACTCTCAACCACCTAAAAAACGCTCCTTTTTCATTTCCTTCACACGAAACCCACATGACTTTTTGCGACGGTTCTCCTTTAAGGAGACTATGTTCCTGCATGCCTACGCTGTCAAGTTTCTGCTTGCAACAAAATCTGGATGGATCCTTCGAGGTAAGTATTATTTTTCTGTTACCTTGGTTATGTCGTAAACTGCATGAAATGAACGTTAGGATTGCCTGTAAACTGTGGCGCATACTGTCTCTGCAACGAATATATAAGCTGTTTTGGGGCTCGCATAGCTTGTCAAACCAAAAAATGTGCAAAAGCGCGAGGGCTGAGACAAAAACGGTGCTTATACGCTATGATGATGCCCTGCAACATAATATGTGTGTATATATCTAAATGATTAAAACATCCTTTTCAACTTCTGATTTTGAATAATATTGTGATTTTAAAGTCAAAAATGTTTATATTCCATCCCCCGTCGATTAGCATAGAAAAACGTCGTTTTTCGGTGTTTACTTTGAATTGGAAAGCCAAATTAGCAGAATCTGTTCGCATTCGCCAGCAAGAAGCTTTCACAAATAATTTATGGATTATTCATTCGGATTCTGAATATGGATTGTTAGTGGCGATACAGATTACAGATTCATACATGTTAAATGTGACAGACAATGAACCCTTTGTTTCACAAAACAGAGTTGGAATGGGTGGGATCGTCTGGTGACAATAGGTTACACAAAATTTGTGGGCTTGAGGAATTGTTGTTACTTATCCCAAATTCATAATTCTTTAATAACATCGAGAAAAAACGTAGAAATCTAACGAAAAGATAGAAAAACAATGAAATAATGTCTCGGAGTTCGGAATGATGTTGGATAACAAAAACGCGGGAATCACCTTCACGGTCTATATGAGAAAAGAGGGCAGAGTCACCGTTCCGAAGGAGCTCAGGGACGCTTACGATCTTGAGGAGGGCGATTTGGTTGAGTGCAGAATCAGGAAAATCAAGTAATGGCACTAAATCGGTCCCTCTTACTAGGGAAGCTTTGGCTAAGCTGAGACTGAAGGCGTTGCGTAGAGGCTGTTGGTTCAGGGATTTGAAGCGTGAAGAGAGAAGGCTTCTGGATTTGACGATACGTGTGGTCGAGCGGGTTCGTAGTTTCCTCTTAGCCAAAATTGTTTCCCAGCTAATCGGTAAATTGTGTGAAGCCATGGAGAGCAGAGTGTTTCGTCTCATGAGGACTGAGGGGCGAAGCTTGGCAGAAAACATCTCCAAAATATGTCAAGCCTGGGGCAACCGAGCAGCCAAATC
>CAZYJH010000104.1:0-6505 GCA_964647775.1 uncultured Candidatus Bathyarchaeia archaeon | reverse complement strand
TCCTCTTCCGTGGAGTGCGCCCACAACCACAAGGTCTACGGTGTCGGTCATTTCGTTTCTGTAATCGCGTTTGTATTTTATCCAGAGCCAGCCTCTTGCTCCTGCCTGATAAACAGAGTCCTCATTCACGGATTTGCACATTATTCCCTCGCTTCCGCCTTCCACAGTCTTCTCGAAGAACTGTTCCAGCTGCTCAGGGTTTTCTGCGATTATGTATTCGGCGACTTGAACGTTGTCGGTTTGTTCAATAACTTTTTCTAGGTGCTTATGGCGGATGGGGTATGGCTGCTGGGTCAGGTCTTCTCCGTCAACGTACAGGACATCAAACACAAAGAGGGAGATAGGATGCTCTGCCATGGCTTCCTTTATTCCATATTTTCGTCTGCGGTGCATAAGCTCCTGAAAGGGCTTCATTTCGCCTGTTTCAGGGTCAACGGCAACGGCTTCCCCCTCCACAATCGCCTCCTCAGCCAACACATGCTTCCGAATGTATTCGACGCCGTCTGGGTACTGGTCAGTGATGTTTTCGAGGCGACGAGAAAAAAGAATAACCGTGTCTTTCTTTTTGTGTGCTTGTATCCGCTCGCCGTCATACTTGTATTCTGCTATGCATCGTCCTCCAAGCTTCTCAAGAATCTCCTCAGAGGAACCCAGCCGCTCAGCAAGCATTGGACGAATCGGCTCCCCAGGCATCACCCTAAACTTTCTTATTCCATCCATTCCCTCCTCGGCAACGATCCGCGCTACTCTGCCTAGGTCAGATGAGATGTTGTAGGCGCGTTCCAGATGTTCACGGGTCTCTTTTCCGCCCCCATAGGCAATTGCCAGTGCATCTAGGACGGTCATGTCTGCGATTCCCAGCCGCAGGCTGCCTGTTACTGTTCGGATAATGTATTTTGCCTCACTTGGAGACGCGTCAGACAGTAGACCGGCAAGCAATGCCAGCTTCTGGTCTACGGAGCCTGAGCCTGTGGAGTTTGCCATCCTGTCTAAGGTTTCGTAGACTCGTTGCACGGTTAGGGGCGTTGAAAAGAAGGTTGCCTGGGTCTTTTTGGTCATGAATTTCTGGGCTGTTTCTCCCAAGTCTCCCGTTTTTTGGGTGTCCGTTTCTATGTCTTTTTCTCTGTGACCTGCAGCCCTTGCAACTGCGCGTATAGCCAGTTTCTCTGCGACGCCGATTTCGATTCCAACAAAGTCGGGGTACAGTTTTCCCTGCGTCAAATACACGACCTTGTCGATGAGGCTTGTGGGGGTTTCTTTCAGGATTTCGACCAGATAGTCCGTCATTTCTAGCCGTTTTGTTGTTGCCTCAATCTTCTCGTAAGCTTCTGCTATACGCGAATACCTCAAATTGTAACTTCCTCACAACTAGAAAGAGACTTGCGCAGATATTAATTTTTAAACGGGCATGATTTCCACGATTACTTTTTTGATAGTAGCAGTAGTCCGCAGAGGATGTTTAGTGCGCCTACAAGACCTAGGACGCCGATGAAGAGCGGACTCAAGAGCATGTTGATGGACGTTGAAAGGCTGTAAGCCGCTAGGACAGCGACGAAGATGCCGACGGCGAACATGACAATAGACAGGATTCTGCCAAAAGTCCCGGACACCTTGAAAACGTCCAATGCTTCTGTTCCGGTGGTGTCCTTCAGAATAGCCTCTCTTTTCGGAATATAGTCTGGCGCGTTAACCGAAATCTCCCTGTCTTGTTTCCTTTTTCTCGGCAACTTACCACATCCATACACTCAAGCATATTCAGCTAATCAATTTTACGTGCAGACACCAGAAAGTTCAGGATACCCGCGATTATTGAGACTAATCCAGCAAGGACCATGATGATGAACATGGCGGGCGGAGCAATAGCTGGAGCCAACACAATCAGCGTTAATCCTGCGCCGAGGCATACGCCTCCCACGGCAACTCGTAAACGGTTAAAGTCGACTTCACGCTTCACCATCCTCAAATAGTAAGTAACCAGCACCACAGCAACCATCCCCAAACTGGAAAGCAGCGCACTCTCAGCGTTGACGTCCCTCAGAACCACAGGAATAGTAAGCAGCAGAACCGACATGACTACTCCTGCGATGGGAGTAAACGGATAGAAGGGCGCCCTGAAGGGTCTATCCAGCCGCGGCATCTTCCTTCTAAGCTGAATAAGCGACAGATTGACCAAAGCGAACACCAGCAGAGAGCCGAAGCTCGCCGCGTAACCAAGAAACACCACTGCTCCGCTGGTCCCAAAAAACAGCACAAAAAGCGAACTGGCAATAATCGCAATGTACCGAGTCCCAAACCGCTTATGCGCACTCAGCAACGCCTTGGGCAGATACCCGTCCCTGCTCATTCCTCCAAGAATGCTTGATTGGACACTCATGGCTGTGCCCACCGAGGAGACACTAGCGAATATTCCAGCCAACGCAAAAAGCATGGCTCCAACAGGACCCATAATCCTTGACGCTGCAACGTTAAGAAGCGGTCCAGCGTCGACTTCTGAAGGATTCACAACCCCAACGGACACAAAAGCAACCAAAAAATAGACAACAGTCAACAGAGCCGTTGTTATCATCAAAGCTCTGGGAACGTTTTTTCCCGGATTCTTAATCTGCGGCGCCCCAGCCACCAGCGCTCTCATTCCAACGAACATTGGAAAAATGTATGCGGCGGTCGCAAAGAAGACAGCTAAACTGCTGCCGGAGGCTTCAGGCACAATGTTCCGTGGCGTCAGAGTGTAGTTTAGGCTCATGGCAAGAAAAATGACGAATATGGCTAAGAACGCCGCCACTATGAGTGTGGTTGCTTCTTCTACTCCTCTGATAGCCAGAAACACTAAGACAATCACCAGTCCTACAATCAGTAGAGCCGCGTTGGCTAAAATAAGGTCTTGAATTGGAGGCGCAAACACTGAAAAGAGAACGCCAAGCTGTTCAACGAAAACCACTGCGGCAAGGGCTCCGCCGAAGACGCTGGCGAGCCATCTGAGACAGCCAGCCATGAAGGAGATGAAGCCTCCGAAGGCGGCTTTGGTGTAGGTGTATTCGCCTCCAACCTCTGGCAGGGCTGCGCTGAGTTCGCTGTAACTCAACATTGTAATCAGATTTATTACACCACAAAACAGGAGAGCAGAAATCATGCTGGGTCCTGCCAAATCAAAGTAAGCATAATTCAGCAGCACAAAAATCTCGAATCCAATGGCGCCGCCTAACCCCATGATTATCGCGCTGGAAAGCCCATACTTTTTCTCGTGACCCACCACAAGTTCCTCCCTTTAGGTCGTCTCCCGTCCTTCACGGATCAGAAACGCCCCGCTTACAATCGAAAAAAGGCTGAACGCAACTAGAATCAGCAGATAAAGCGGCATAAAATCGGCGGGCAAGTTAAACACTGCCTGAACTTCGAGGACACCAAAAAAGAGCAGGACTGCCAAGACCGCGGACAGTAATCCTATTGCTTCCTGTGCTACTCCGGTTACTGTGGTCACGAGTCTTCTGATTTTCATCTTCTTTAATCACCTTCGCCAGAGTATAATTCCGGCAACTAAGTCAACTAAACCGATTGCCAGCAGCAGCAACAGGGCAAGGTCTTGAAGGTTTTCGTTTTCAACGACGCTGAGGTCAGCCATGCCAAAGAAACCTACTAGGAAGACGCCGATCACTATGATTCCCACAAAGATGAGGAAACCCCCTAAAGCAACAGCAAACCTGCTGAACCACTTTCTAACCCCCAATATTCTGTCATTTCCCATTCTGCTTCCCTCAGAACGTCTCATAGTGAACAATTTCATCAGCAGCCCGTTTCTTTGGAGCTGACGGCTTCACAGCAGGATAGCCCACAGGAACAATGGCTACTGGCTTCGTGTTCTTTGGCGCGTTTACAGCCTTAGCAACATCCTTTTCACGAAATGCCCCAATCCAGCAGGTTGCCAATCCAAGTTCTTGGGCAGCCAAAAGAATGTTTTCTGTGGCAGCAGCCGTGTCCTGTATGCTGTAAAGTTGTTCGCCTCTGCCGCCGTAGCCCATCTTTGATCGAGTTGTATCCGCACAGACAACAAAGACAACTGAGGCTTTTTGAATAAGCGCCTGGTTTAGCGCAGCAGCAGTTAACCTCCGCTTTACCTCTGGGTCTCTAACCACAACTAACTCTAGGGGTTGGGTGTTGCCAGCAGAGGGAGCCCATCTGGCAGCCTCTATTAGTTGCTTAACGTCCTCTTCGGAAACATTTTTGTCAGTAAATGATCGGATACTCCTTCTTTCTTTAATAGCCTCAAAGACATCCAAGCCGCTGCTCATCCCATCAGATTTTTTTAAACCGCTTCGCCCTTCTCCCTAACTGAGCCAATTTTAGTTTTGTACCTTCTTTGCATTTAAATTTTCAGCGTCCCCCAACGGCAACCCCAAATCATCTACAAAAGAGGAGTTTCCCGTTTTCTACCTCAGTTATCAACGATTACTGCAACAAAATTTAAGAACCACAGCCCACGTTGAACATGCTGGAGCGAAACATATGCCCTGCACAGTATTAGTTTGCGGTTTCTTCGGAGACACCGGAAAAGGAAAAATAATATCCTACTTGGCAGTGAAAGACAAAACTGCCATAACAGCAAGAGCGGGGGTGGGTCCCAACGCGGGTCACACCGTAGTCTTTCAGGGAAAAACCTACAAGCTGAGGATGCTACCCAGCGCCTTCACTTCTCCTGATTGCCGCCTTCTCATAGGACCCGGAGTTCTTGTTAATCCAAACATTTTCATGAATGAGGTAAACGTCTTGGGAGTTAAGGGCAGAGTTGGCATAGACCCGCAGTGCGCCATCATTGAACCTAAACATATGGAAGCGGACAAGAAGGGGTATCTGGCACAGACAATAAAATCAACGGGGTCAGGTTCAGGTCCCTGCAACGCTGACAGAGTTATGCGAGTTGCAAAACTGGCGCGTGAATTTCCGAACCTCAAAGAGTTTCTGACGGATGTCCCCCTAGAAGTGAACACAGCCATAGACGAAGGAAAAAATGTTCTGATAGAAGGCACCCAAGGAACATATCTGTCGCTTTTCCATGGAACCTACCCGTACTGCACCTCCAAAGACGTGTGCGCCGCAGCTGCATGCTCAGACGTTGGCGTTGGACCAACAAACGTTGACGACGTCATTGTCGTCTTCAAGGCGTACAATACGCGTGTCGGAGGCGGACCGCTCCCAGGCGAGCTTTCATGGGAAGAAGCAGAAAAAAGGGGATGGGCTGAAATCGCCACAAACACTGGACGAAAACGAAGAGCAGCACCCTTCGACTTTAACTTGGCGAAGAGGGCGGTTATGTTGAATGGAGCCACCCAGACTGCCGTAACAAAGATTGATGTGCTGTTTCCCGAATGCAAAGGCGCCACAGCCTATGACGAGCTTTCGAGAGAAGCAAAGGCTTTCGTTGAGAACATCGAAAAGGAACTCAACGTGCCAGTTACGCTAATCGGTACTGGTCCGGGTACAATGGAAGTAGTGGATAGAAGAGAAGAACTAAAAAGTTAAGGCAGTGCAAAATTCTGTTATATACTCTCTGCAAACGGCATCGCGGAGACTACTAGGGTGAAGTTGTATCTGGACTGAAAGAGGCAGATTGAGAGAAATAGGTTATTGGTTTTTATTCTCAGTCCAGTTCTTTGTATAAATAAGTAATAATCTGACTGAATTATCGTTTTACGTGTATATACAGCAAAAGTCTTTTTAGTGTGCATATGCGCATATTCTAAATTCTACAAAAAATGTTTAGGGGAAGAATGAAAAATGAAACATGAAATTATCCGTAAGGAAGACCTTAACCCAAAGGACTATCTGATGGAAGTAAAAGCACCCATGGTAGCCAAGAAAATCCTGCCTGGACAATTTGTTGTCCTTATGACCCATCCGAAAGGCGAGAGAATACCGATGTCTGTGCAAAAGGCTGAGAACGGCAACGTCACTCTGTTCATAAGGAAACTGGGAAAAACCAGTGTTGAACTTTACACCTACAAAGTGGGAGATCACTTCGAGAATGTGATTGGTCCGATGGGAAACGCGGTTGAGATCAAAAAGTATGGAAACGTTGCAGTCTGTTCTGACCTAGTTTGTGGGCACGCAGAAAATTATGCCATATGTAAGGCGTTAAGTCAAGTAGAGGGAAACCATGTTATCTCTATGCAGACCTTCCCCTCAAAAGAGATGATGTACCTAGAAAAGGAACTGAGAGGAGTAAGCGACGAATACTACATAACGCTTGAAGATGGCTCCTACGGAATAAAAGGCCATTACCGGGACGTTCTGGAAAAGCTTATGAAACAAGGCAAGATTGACATGGTTTTTGCCGGTGGGCGAACCGATGAGTATCCACTGCTGGCAGAACTCACTAAAGCCTATAATGTGCCCGCAATGGTCACGTTACGTCCAATCATGGTCGACGCAACTGGAATGTGTGGATCGTGCCGCGTTTTTATTGACGGAGAAATGAAATTAGCATGCATTGACGGTCCGATGTTTGACGCCC
>CAZYJH010000103.1:0-6585 GCA_964647775.1 uncultured Candidatus Bathyarchaeia archaeon | reverse complement strand
CAGCGTCACATCATATTTTGCTACATCTATGCGGACCACCTCCTCTAGGAAGACAAGCACCTCGTCTGAGTCAGAGGTTTCTGCCACGTGTACGGCAGGCAGGTACGCGAACAGAACCGCTGATACAACAACAAGAACCAGAAGCAAACACAATCGTTTAGTCCACGGATTCATCTGTCCATCTCACTCTCCTCTCCGCAGCTTAAGGTTTCCGTCGCCCCACACGCGCATGTAGCACGTCACATACTGTCCCGAACCATGCGGGTCGGGCATAAGATATCCCGTGTAAAGTTGGCAGTCTCCAAAGGATGATTGCCAATGCGTCTCCTCCGCAGCCGCATCAAGGGCGTCGTTCACTGTCCAGCCGTCAATCATTGCATACTCGAAGAAGAGGGCTGCGAAATCGCCGTAATCGAAGCCTCCGTAGCCTGTTTGGGTTATGAAGAAAATCGAGTAACCGTCAAAACCAATGAAGCATTGATTGCTGCCGTCAGGGGACGCGTAGCCGTCAGCCTCCAAGTCTGTTGTGTTCATCCAAGACGCCATCATCCCAACGCTGTGACCGTTCTCGTCTATGTCGCCTATCATGTCTTCTGCTCCGTAGCCGCAGGTCCAAAGGAACACGAAATCGTGCGTCCCAGAACTTATCCGGTCATGTATCAGGTAGTCCATGATGTACTCGTGCTTGTAGCCTTCAGCAGCATAAAGCGTCCAATGTTCCCCAAACATGCAGCCCTCCACGTCACAGTAGGCGCCTATGCTGTGCCCCTTGTAGAAAATCGCCGTAAAATTGTAATTTTCCTCACAGTAACTGACGTTACCGTAAACTTGGTCTGGCTGTGTGTCGTTTCCCCAAAAGTTTTTGCAGTAATCATACTGTTGCGTATCAAAAACTAGGCTGTGGATGGCGTCGCAGATGTCTCTGGATGCGTTGCGTTCTGGTTCTCCGCCCATATATGTTTCGTCAGCGTAGTCCAGAGTGCCCCAGATTATGAAGGCAGAGTCCCCGTTTTGCGCGTCTCCGTGAGACCCAGCTTCGTCATCCATGGACAGGATGAGGATAGAAAAAACTACAGCCAGCAGAAGCAGCACACAGAAGGTTAGGGCAACAGTTTTCTTCATCTGTTTTCAGGTCCTTTACGTCGCCAAATCATTCACTTAACCATGTTTTTCTCAAAGTTATAAACTGTATTAATGGGCGCGGACGCAATTTAACTTGCTCTGGTCACTTTTGGATTGGCTTCAAAGAAAAAACAAAACAAGTATTCAAGAAACTCGAAAGGTTTATGTTTGAAAGTGACCACAAAAAGGTTTGAGGTTTCATCATTGGCTGAACTAAAGTGGAAAGCAATTATCGAAGCCGCAGTAAAAGTTGAAGAACAATCCATTGCCCTTTACAGCATGGCGCTAGAGAACGCCAAATATCCGTCATCCAAAGTTTTCTTCAAACAACTGGTAAAAGAGGAAATGGGACACAAAAGCAAGCTTGAGGCAATAATGAACAACAAAGCGAAGCTTTCGGAGCTGGGTTTCCACGGCGGCGCTGTTCAGGACCTGAAGATTGTTGACATGCTGCAGGACACTCCTTTAGATAATGACGCAGATTACGAGGCGATACTTGTGTATGCCGCGAAACGAGAAAAAAGCACCTACGATTACTATAAGACGCTGGCTATGGGACTCAAAGGAACACCCATGGGTGAACTGTTCACTAAGCTGGCAGAGGAAGAGCTGTCACACAAGAACAAGCTGGAAAAAGAATACGACGACTGCGTGCTAACAGAAAACTAAACACATTTCTGGCCATCAACGGCTAAAGTTTACGCGCTGACCTTCAACCCTTTCAATTTTTTAATAAAGTCCTATTATGCGCGGGTTAACGGGTCTCGTCTACAATCAATTTCTTTCAGTTAGTGAACAAAGTTTTATTTCTTAATTCCTCAGTTCTCTAGTTAATACGTTGAATCTGTCAGGGAGTAGTAACCGCTGTGAAGGCTGCACAATTTTCAGGTGAACAGAATCTGCTACACTTGAAAACGGTTCTGAAGAACAGTCTGCCGTTGATTGGTATTCTGCTCGGCTTCATCCTGATGTCGGTTGCTACAGGACAATTCAGCAACTACGATTCACAGGTGGAGTACAGTGCCGCGTTAGGTGTTACCGAGTATAAGATGCCTTACTTCAACTCAGATTTGGATTTTAGTCTCCCGTTTGGTGTGATCGAACACAAGTTGCCTTACGACAATTATACTCTCATTAATCAGCCGCCGCTGGGCTTCTACACTGGAGCACTGTTTCTCAGAGCCTTCGGTTCATCCTACGCTGTGGCGGTAGCCGCGCCAACCTTGTTCGGTGCCGGATGCATAATTCTGCTTTACCAACTCGGCAAAGTCCTCTATGACAGGCGGACAGGCTTGTTTGCGGCAGCAGTTTTCGCGTCTACTCCATGGCACATCGTGCTCTCCAGAAGCTTCCTCATCGACGCAGAGTGCCTCTTCTTCAGTCTGCTTTACCTGTTGGTGGGCATCTATGCGACAAAACGGAATTCGTCTAAGCTGACTTTGCTGTCTGGAGTGTTTTTTGGTGTTGCTTTCTTGACGAAGGCGTTTGCCGTGTTTATGCTGGTTCCTCTCGCATTGTACTACCTTTTTGCTGGACCAAAAAATCTCAAGCGCATTTTAATGGGAGCAATTTATTTTGTTCCCGCGTTAATCTTCACTTACGTTTGGTACGAACTGATAACGAACAGGGGATTCTATGCCGCCTTCACCCATGACGACTTCAACTTCCACATCCCCGACGCTGCGCCCTCACCCTTTTTCCTTCTCTACTATCTGTTGGGCACGGTGGGCGTGTTCTTTTTGGCTGCAGGCGCCGTGTCTCTGCTTGTCTCCTTTGTGCGCAGGAAGAGTCTCGGAAAAGTGTTCGGGTCTGACCTGCTTTGTTTAACAGCCGTTGCCACAGTATTAGGCGTGAACATCTATTTGGTGCTTGGAAGGAACCTGATATGCCCGTACAATAATCCCATCAAGTACGATTACCAGTTTCTGCCGCTTTTCTGCCTGCTTGCTGCTTCGCTGCTGAACAAGCTCTACTCATTTGACCTGCCAAAGTTAGGAGGCAAACGGGGCAAACTGGTGTTTCTCGTCACGCTTGTTGGGTTAGTTTTGATAGTTGCGTCTATGGTTCAGAATGTTCTTGTTTTGAACGGCTACGCCACGCAAACTGGAGTCCTATTTAGTGTAGAGAAGGGAATGGGCTACTCCTTTGAGCACATCGCCCTGAACGGCGGAGCCAGCATCGCTTGGGCGCTTCAATGGCTAGGCTTCGCAGCTGTTGCCTTCAGTCTTGTTTGGGCAAACAGAGACAAACTGAAAACTTTAGCCGCCACACTTCAACAGCTATGACCCAAGTTTGCAGTGAATAAACTTGAGTTAACGGTTTTCACAAAACAAAAATGTCACATTTAGCAGGTGAACTACAAAAAGAGGATTTAAATCTGTTAACGTTCCTACTGAAGTTGTAGGGGGCACAAGTTGAACAGAAGTAACTCGCTGTTTGTTGCAGTGATGTTGATTCTTGTTGTGGGCTCAGCCTCGCTGGCAATCTTATATGACAAGGGGTCCCAAACAGACTCAACCGAGCCATCGCCGAGAATCCTGTGGCAAAGTGACATTGAAAGTTTTGCCTCCGACTTTGCGGTTGCCGACGGTATGGTGTTTTCGTCTGATGCTTGGGCTAACGTGTACTGTTTCGATGCAGAGAGCGGCGAATCACTTTGGAACGCCAGCATAGGCGGCTATTCGAATAATGGTTTGCCTCTTGAAGTTTATGACGGCAAATTGTATGTTGGCTGCAGAGGTTCAGTGGTGCACCGACTGAACATGGATACTGGCGAAGTGGAGTTGTCGTATCAGGCGCCGGTAAGCACCAGTTACGGCTACAAATGGGCTCCTGACTTCTTTGTTGCAGATGGGAAGGTGTTTACGTCACAGAATGGCATTGCCGTGTATGATGTTTATACTGGAGACCTGTTATGGAACTATTCGCGGGGCCTTGGCGTTAATCTGATCAGGGCAAACCTTTCAGCGCCTGAAAGCGATTACGTTCTTATTATGGATGGTTCCCGTGTCAGCTTCAACAACGGCAGCACCATGTGGACAGTTACAGGAAGCTACAGCGACCCTCCAGTTGCCGCCCAAGACAAGGTGCTGTTTTGGAACTACAGCCCAATTGAGGATCAGGATGACGGACAAACGCTCCTGTGTGTAGATGCTTTTTCGGGAAAAGAAGTGTGGAGCTTTGAAGTTGGCGCCAGAATGTTTCAGCCAACAGTGTCGAATGATGTGGTGCTGTTTGGTGCTGAAGACGGCTACCTGTATGCAGTCAATCTGGCAGACGGCACTTTAAACTGGAGAACAATTGCTGGTCAAAGCATAACAGAGACATTAAGTAACTACACGGAAGTAGAACAAAAATTAGGTATTGGCGCAGCTTCTGTTCAGGTTGATCCCCAGGGGCAAAGAGTTTTCTGGAGCGTATTTGTCAAGCGTTTTGGAACAAATCTGTACGATGTAATAGTATTGTCTTCAAATCTTTCAGATGGCGATGTAATCTGGGCATTGCTCGTTAAACAAATCTATCTGAAGGATGCTCATGACGCTTCGAGTAGTATGACTTTGTCGAAAAATTTATTGTATGTTATACAACAGAGCAACCTGTATTGCATTGACGCAGACAATGGAAGCATACGATTAAGTCAGGACTTCGAACATTACGCTTTTCCACCCGTCGCAGCAGACAACAAGGTGTTTGTTGTGGCAGACTTGTGGATTATCGCCTACGAGTAACGTATAGCCTAAAAACGCTGAACGTCTGCAGATTACTTGATTATTTCTGCGGAGACGCCGTCTATGCTGACGGTTTTATCTTCTTTAGTCTTCACGTTCCGGAACGTGATTTTGTAGACTGGATTATAGATTATGACGTATTCGTTGACCTGAAACACCTCATTGTCAACTGTGTCCACATCAGAAGGTCTCTGGATAATCTTGGCTTTAGCCATCGCCAGCACATCCCGATTAGAAATCTTCACCTTTTCAGCGTTCTTTGCGAACTCCTTCAAGATTTTTGTTGGATTATCCTCAGAAGGAGCAATCGGAACCTCATCGGGCGAAATTTCGTTGCCGCTCTTGTTAAGAATAAAGTATGCTTTGTCTTCGTAGAAGGACCACTCTTGACCTTCAAGATTGACAACTTTGCGGAACTGCTCAGGATCAGTGTCGGGAATAGGCACCATCTTAGGCGTGAAGGTTTCTCCGAGAATCTTAACCACCTTAGCTTTCTCGGTAACCTCGAAAGAGTAAACCTTCTTTGTGAAGTATTCGATTCGGTACTTTGCGTCAACAAGAACGTAGGGCTCATAAAACTTGTCAACCGAAACCACATGTACTTCCTCGGGTTTAGGCTTCGAGAAGCGTTTAATGAACAGCTCATTCTTCATTTCTTCTGCTTTCTGCTTTAACGTAGCAGGGTCTACCCTAGACTTGTAGACAATAACCTTTCGCTGAGCTATATTTTCGGGAATCTCTTGAATCGCAGTCAAAGATAACACCTATCGGAACAGGATAAAGCTAAACTTTCGCCAATTAATCATTTATGAATCCACACTCAACATTCAATGTACTTACCAAAAAAATAACAGACACAAACGAATCCACCAACAAAAACCTCAACTCACGTGACATCAACGAACAGACTGAAGGCGCCTTTTTTCTTCATTCGCCATCATATGCGCTCTTCGAATCGGCTCAGGCAACCTATATTTTCCCGTGCACTCCAACACAAGCTCAGTTGCCCGCTTCAACGATATCCTGTGACCCACGCTGACGTAAACAGGCTTCGTTCCCTGCTTTGTAACAACCTCAGCGCCCACCACAATTTCGTTATAACTGAGCGGCGCCCAACCATGTTCGGCAGTCTGCTCCACTTTGCCGCACAGCAGACTCTTCGCCACTCCAATCGTCGGCTTATCCAGAATCAGCCCCAGATGAGAAGCGAACCCCAAGCCATAGGGATGCGCGTATCCTTGACCGTCAATCATAAAGACGTCTGGTTTAGTTTGAAGCTTTTTTATCGCCGAATAGGCGGGGGGAATTTCTCTGAAGGACAAGAAGGTGGGTATGTAAGGAAAACAGGTTTTGAAGTGGGCAACCTGAACCTCAACCTGAGACAAAGTTTTGAAATCCAGAACAACCACTGCACAGACAGATGTCTCCTCCAGATACGCAATGTCTACTCCAGCAACGTAATCAACAGCCTCAGGCAACGAATCCTCAAAAAGAAGCCTCCTGGACAGCCGCAGCTGCATTTCATGGGCTTTTCTTGCAGAAAACTTTGGACTGAGCTTATTCGGCAACTCCCACTTGGACCCTCAAACTGGATAACGTTTCAGGCTTTTCAGTCACCATTTTCTTTTTCGATTGTCTTCTCCAGCTTTGAGATGGAGCGCTCCAAGGCGCTTCTTCGAGCCTCGCTGGTGATGTCGCCTCTGGTGATTTCGATGAGGCGCCGGGCAACGTCGCC
>CAZYJH010000102.1:0-6627 GCA_964647775.1 uncultured Candidatus Bathyarchaeia archaeon | reverse complement strand
TGTCCGCTGTAGATGTTTCCCAGAGCATATGTTGGGAAGTAGCCGTATAATCCGCTGGCCCAGTGAGTGTCCTGCATCACGCCCTCAGAATCGTCCTCGACAGTCACGCCCAGAATCTGGCTGTAGCTTTCGTTCCAGACCTGCGGAAGCTCATCTACGGCTATTTTGTCTGCGAACAGGTCCCTTTCAAGGTTGAAACGTATGATAACGTGCAATCCATACGTGACCTCGTCTGCCTCAACCCGAATCTTGGATGGCGTAACCTGATTGATGGCATGAACAAAATCGTCCAGCTTCACATCGGAAAGCCTGTTGCCAGCAGATTGTTTCAGTTTGGGCAGGAAGTAGGTCCAGAACTCGGGGGACCTTCCCACAATGTTCTCTACGAACCGGGACTGGGACTCGTGGACGCCCATGGAGCACGCGTCCCCCACAGGCTGGAACATCCACTCCTGCTTCAGGTTCTGCTCGTACAGGGCATGTCCTCCCTCATGCAGTATGGAGAAAATGGAGGAGACGAACCTGTTAGGGTAGTAGTGGGTTGTGATTCGCACGTCATCGTAGTATCCTGTTGTGAAGGGATGCTCAGTTTCGTCAATCCTGCCCCCAGAAGTGGCTGAGCTCGTGTCGTAGCCTATGAAGTCTGCAAGCAGTTTGCCGATTTTCTGCTGTGCCGCGATGGATAGCGGTCGATTGAGGATGGATGTGTCAGGCTGCTTCGGCGACTCTTCACATTTACGGAGCACAGAGATTAGGCCTTCCCGCAGTTCTTTGAAGACTTTGCTGATGGCTTCAGCCGTCATTTTTGGTTCGAAAATGTCTATCAGCGCATCGTAGGGCGTGGCTGTTTCTTTGACGTCCATCAAGATTTCAGCCGCCTGTCTCCTTAAGCTAAAGAGCTTTTCTAGTTCAGGCTTGAATTTGCTGAAGTTTTTTGCGGCTTTCGCCTTTTTCCATGTGTCGATTGTTATGGCTTGCTGTTTCGAGGTTTCGACAACCAGTTCTTCGGGAAGTTTTGTCTGCTCGTCGTAATGCTTCTTTATGAGGTACAGGTTTCTTTTGTGGACAGGGTCGAGGCTGCCGTATTCTGGATGTTTCATGGTCTCCTCCAGCAGCCGCCCAATCTCGGGGTCAGTGCTCATTTTGTGTCCGATTCGGCTGAGCAATGCCAGCTGTAGGCTCCGCAGCTTGATTCCGCGGGGAGGCATCTTTGTCTCCATATCCCAGTGGAGAATTGAGGCTGCTGAGTTGAGAGTGATGGTGTTTTTTGTTTTTTCCAGCAGCTTCTTGTAGCTTGAAAGTAGGGTTTTGGTCATTTGTATCAGTCTTCCTGCAGACTTTCTTTAGTTCTCTTCTATTTTTGTTGTGGTTTCCTGTTAATGTTCTTATTGGGGCGGGAATCACTTTTAATATCTCTTCTTTCCGTTTAGAACTGCAACAGTGACTGAAGGGAAGTTGGGTTTGTTGAGAAAATGGAAGCTAGTTGACACAATGGTTCTCTGCCGCTCAGACTTCGTGTCCGTGCTTGACGACCGGGTGATTTTGCCCAGCGGACAGGAGATAACGTTCACAAAAGTTGAGCTGAGGGACTTCGTGTCTGTTCTCCCGCTCGTAGACGACAAGGTTGTGATGATTGAGATTCTCAGGTACCCCAGAAACTGTTTGAGCCTAGAGATTCCAAGCGGACACATCGAAGACGGCGAAAGCCCAGAGGAAGCCGCCTTCCGTGAGCTTAAAGAAGAAACAGGCTACAGTGCCGGGCAACTTGTAGGCATTGGCTGTTTTAATCCCCTGTCAAGAAGCACTCAGCAGGCTCACCTTTTCATCGCCAAGGACCTGAAAGGGGGAACGCAGAGGCTGGAGGTAACGGAGCAGATAGACGTGAAGCTCATCCCAGTCAAAGACATAAAAAAACTGCTTACCGCTGGCAAAATAACTCATGCCCCAACGTTGCTGGCTCTGCAAAGGTTCCTGTTGATGGAAGAAACTGGAATGTCATTTTCTAGTCCATAAGTTATTGGGTGCTATCTTTTTAGGGGTTTATTGTTCGCTGGGTGGTTTTTCAGAAAAGAAAGTAAGGTGCAAAAAATGAGTGAAAACTCATAAGGATAAAAATCGAATAGCTCAAGCTGAGGAATTATCGTGGTAGAGATTGAAGAATTAGGTATCAGTAGAGGAGATAATCTTCGAGCAATCCTCGACAAAGCAAGGGATAGAAGGGGACAGTTTCTGACAAAAGCTGGTTTTTCAAAGGATGAACTTGTTCAAGCAATCTATTATCTTAGTTCCGAAATATGCGAGTTAGAAAAACTGTTAACCATAATTTTACCAACCTTAGAGCGGTAGCAAGAAAATTGACGAAAACTTAACCTTTCTTCCTCTTTTTTAGTTATCGAGTGTAAACGTTACTGAATGCCTTTTCAACATACTCTCGCAGCGTTAATCCCTCATTTTTTGCTAAGCGTTGAAGCGCTTTTGTTACTCCAGTCGTATACTGAACTGCCTTCTTTGGTTTGTCAGCCATGAAGCCTGGAACCTCTAGGTTGCGAGCTGCTCGCCTCAGCACCCGCTTCCGTAGCCTGTCCTCGGCGGAGCCAATTTTCAGACGTAATGGCAGCCTCAAGGCGAAGTCGACAACGTGTCCATCAATGAAGGGAAGCCTAAGCTCCACCCCATGATAGGAGCAGACTTGGTTGTCTCTCTGAAAGTTTGCGCTGTACGCGTTTTCGACGTCATAGAACATTTTTTGTTCCACAGCCTCAGCTCCTGAATGCGCATACTCTGTGAGGTACCTTTGGTAGCCTCCGAAAAGCTCGTCAGCGCCCTGCCCAGCCAAAAGAACCTGATAACCTAGTTTCGCCGCGGTTTCAGCCAGCCAAAAGAAGGGGACGGCAATGCATGCGTTGACGGTGTGGGGTTCCTCGATGAGCCACAAAACTTTGGTAAGGGTCTCCTCCAGGTCATCATCCGTGTAGGTTTGTATGTGCAGTGGCAGACCTAGCGCCTCAGCCGCCTGTTCCGTAAAGATGACTTCAGGCTGATTTTCTAGTCCCACCGAAAGCAGCTGAACGTCTAAGCCGACAGTTTCTGCCAGAACCGCAACAACGCTGCTGTCTACGCCCCCAGAAAAAGCCACAGTCACTGCCTCAAGGTCTGAAACCCGTTTTCTGGTTGATTCTAAAAGAAGAATTTGCAATGCCCGCGCCGCAGTTTCCATGTCCACTTTTTCTTTGGGGGGCATCCGCAACTTCTTGACCGAATAAAACGCGAAACCATGCGAGTTTATGACTGCAAGCTGCCCCGGAGGAAACGATTTAGCATCTTTTAGTCCCATTTTCCACAGTGCCTTCCGCTCAGACGCCACCGCACAAACGCGGTCGTTCTCGCCGTAGTAGAGTGGGGTTGCACCGAAAATGTCTCGCCCAGCAACTATTCTGTCCTGTTCCGCCGTGGCAAAGACGTAGGAGCCGTCCAGCTTTTCGAGGATGTCTCCAGCGTTTCTCAGGGGGTTGCCGCCAAGCTTTCCCGCAACTTCTTGTACTTCTGGAAGGTCTGGCAGGTTTGGGGATGGAAAGAGTCTGCCCTCAAAAGCGACTGTGAAGCCGTCTCCTTGGATTGGCTGCGGCTGGTCTCTTGGCAGGATGTGGGAGAGGTTGTGTCCCAAGGCAACGGTTGAATTAAGGTTATTTGTGGCTAGTTCTTCGATTGAGGAGGCGGTTATTGCCGTGTCTGGAGTGGCTATTCCGTGGCTGTCCTTTCCGCGGTGCTTCAGCTCCTGCAGCATGGAGACTACCGTGGGAACAACGTTTTCTCCTTTCCTGTTTACGGCAGCAACCAACGCGCCCATCTTTTGCAGCTCCAGCCCCAGATGCACATTATTTTTAGGCGAAACTGGTAAAAGGTTAGTTCAATACATTTATGTATCGTTTCCGGAGGAAAAGCAAGTTTGCCTATTCTACCCATCGACACTGGACGATACGGGTCGCCTGAAATGAGAAGAATCTTTGACGAAGAAAACAGGCTACAGAAGATGCTGGACGTAGAAGCGGCGCTGGCTTGGGCACACAGCCAAGTAGGCAACATCCCAACAAAAGACGCCCAAAAAATCATAGAAAAAGCGTCCACCAAATACGTCAAGCTGGAACGCGTCAAAGAAATCGAAGACGAAATCAGACATGACGTCATGGCGCTGGTCAGAGCACTAGCCGAAGTCTGCGGAGCAAGCGGCGCCTACGTTCACCTCGGAGCCACAAGCTCTGACATGCTGGACACCGCAACCGCGCTGCAGCTGAAGGAGGCAGTTGACCTTATTGAAGAGCAGCTGAACGAGCTGCAGGCTGTTCTGCTTTCTAGGGCTGAGCAGCACAAAAACAGCATCATGATGGGGCGAAGCCATGGTCAGCATGCTCTGCCTACAACTTTCGGTTTCAAGTGTGCGGTGTGGACAAGAGAGGTTTCCCGTCACATTGAGCGTCTAAGAGAGTGCAAGGGACGGTTGCTGGCTGGGAAGATGAGTGGCGCGGTGGGAACTCAGGCTGGGCTGGGACCCAGGGCGCTTGAGATTCAGGGACTTGTTATGGAGCGGCTCGGCATAGCTGCAGCCGACATTTCCACGCAGATTGTCCAACGAGACCGTTACGCCGAACTCACCTGCGTATTAGCCATCCTCGCCTCAACATTGGATAACGTGGCAACTGAGGTTAGGGAGCTGCAGAGACCCGAGATTGCTGAGGCTTTTGAGGCTTTTGAGCAGAAGAGGCAGGTTGGCAGCTCAACCATGCCGCATAAACGTAATCCCATGATATCTGAGAGAATTTGTGGCTTGGCGAAGATGATGAGGAGCCTTGTTGTGCCTGCGCTGGAGAATGTTCCCACGTGGCATGAGCGGGACTTGACCCAGTCTTCGTGTGAGCGGTTCGTGATTCCGGAAGAGTGCATTATCATCGATTATATGCTGACTTTGATGATTCGGGTGCTGAAGGGGCTGCAGGTCGACGAGGCACGGATGCGACGGAACATGGAGTTGACGCAGGGGCGGATGATGTCTGAGGCGGTTATGCTTGCGCTGGCAAAGAAGGGGCTTGGACGCCAGAAAGCCCATGAACTCACCAGAGAACTTGCCATCCAAAGCCACAACGAACAGCGAGCCTTCAAGAATGTTCTCTCAGAGGACAGCACAGTCAAAAAGGTGCTCAGCCCAGAAGAAATCGTCACGGTGATGGATCCGCGGAACTACTTGGGCACAGCCATCCAACAAATAGACAATGTTGTAGCGAAAACGAAACAGGAAAGAAAAGCTCGAGGTCTGCAGGATTAGTGTTCGGCTAAAGTTTGATAGTGGTGCCTTTCATAGTCGTTGTCTTGCTTGGTTTTTCCGAAAAAAGCTATTTTTCAACAATCTTCTATTATTAGTCTCCTAATATGATTGTTGGGTTTTGGGTTAGATACTTTAATAATTTTTGTGTCATGTGGTTTGAATAAGTTTTTTACGGATGTGTTACATTCTTTCTGGAAGGCGCTGTGGAATGGTGACGGGTTTCAGCGTTGTCTCTTTGGCATGTTGTGAGGTTTAGGGTTTGGTTACAGACAAGGAAGAAGTGTTCAGCATTCAGACAATCGACTTGACTAAGAGGTTCGCCAAAAAGAAGCACAGGGGCATCTTCGGGTTTCTGCGAAGAAACCAAGCAAACAACAAACACAATGGTGTCACAGTTGCCCTTGACAAGCTTAACCTTAGCATCCGCCCCGGAGAACTTTTCGGGCTTCTTGGACCAAACGGCTCAGGAAAAACTACAACAATCAAGTGCCTGTCCACAATCCTGATTCCAGACGAGGGCACCGCCATCGTAAATGGTTTTGATACACAGAAAGAGACAGCCATGGTCCGAGCGAGCCTAGGAATGGTTGTGGGCGGAGAACGGACACTATACTGGAAGCTGACAGCCAGAGACAACCTCACCTACTTCGCCTCCTTATACAAGATGCAGCGAAGCCACGCAAAAAAAAGAATTGAAGAGCTCCTAGAAATCCTGCAACTGGCTGACAGGGCAGACGAGAGGCTTGAAGACTACAGCACAGGCATGAGACAGAAAGTCGCCATAGCCCGAGCCCTGTTACATGATCCGCCCATACTACTGCTGGACGAACCCACCCTAGGCTTAGACCCGGGCTTCGCGAGGCAAATCCGCAACCAAATAAAAGAGCTTTCAGAAAAACAGGGAAAAACAGTTCTGTTGACCACTCATTACATGGATGAGGCAGACCAGCTGTGCGACCGCGTAGCCTTCATAAACAACGGCAAAATCGTCGCAGTTGACACCCCAAACAGGCTCAAAGCAAGAGTAAAAGAGAAAGAAGTCGTAGAAATAACAGTTTACAGTCCACCAGCAGACATCGAACAATACATCCGTTTCCTGCTGCCCGACGCAGAAGTCGTCAAACTCATCCCCGGCGACGAAGACGAAGGAGACGCCTCAAGAATCAAAATAATCGGAGGAACCCCAGAACAGCACATCGGAACAATCATCGACGCCCTCAGACAAAAAAAAATCCGCATCGGCAACCTAAACGTCGGCGTACCCACCCTCGAAGACGTCTTCATCAAACTAACAGGCACAAAACTCACGG
>CAZYJH010000101.1:0-6640 GCA_964647775.1 uncultured Candidatus Bathyarchaeia archaeon | reverse complement strand
TGGCAGAGTTAATTCCAGCAATTCCCCCGCCGATAACAAGCGCCTGGTTTGTGACAGGAACCTCCATCGTCTCGAGGCTTCGAAGTAGCCTTGCCTTGGCAACAGCCATCTTCACGATGTCCTTCGCCTTCTCGGTTGCCTCTTTGGGTGTGCTTGGGTGGCACCATGAAGCAAACTCTCGTATGTTCGCCATCTCGAAAAGATACGGATTCAAGCCAGCATCAGCCACTGTTCTCCGGAATGTGGGCTCATGCATTCTGGGCGAACACGCGGCAACAACAACCCTGTTAAGTCTATGCTCCTTGATGGCTTTCCTGATCTCCTCCTGCCCCGGATCCGCACAAGTGTAGCGGTTGTCCATAGCCACCACCACATTGGGCAGCGTCCGCGCATACTCAGTCACCTCTTTCACGTCAACTGTGCCTGCGATGTTAAGTCCACAGTGGCAAACAAAAACTCCTACCCGCGGCTCCTCAAACATAATCTTCCACCTCTGCACATCTTTTTTCAACGGATTGGTGAAGCTTTTTTCCGGTTTTGCTTTTCAGTTCCTTAGTCACAGCCGTTGTGGACGCAAGTTTTTCGAGGGCTTTGTTCCATGTGCCCGAACGAATCTCAGTGTGGCGTATGCGCGTTCTGGTGAGTTCAAGGGCTTCCTCCTCTGGACAAGCGATTCTGCAGGCGCCACAGTAGACGCAATTTGTCTCGTTAACCTGCACTTTCCCTTTTTCTGAAAGATACAGGACGCCCGTGATGGGGCAGACATCAAGACAGTCATGGCAGCCTTCTGGGCATTTTTCGCTGTAGACTCTGAGGCTTCCCTCAAAGACTTTTCTTGCATGAATTGTGCCGTCAGGAAATTTTGTTTCGCACAGCCGACAGCCCGGACAGGATTCCCTGTCTACCTCAACTGTGACTCTGAGGTTTTTCTTGTCTGTTCTAGAGGATGCGCCTTTAACCTCTTTTCCGTCTTTGGTGTGCACGCTTACCTTAATGAGGTCGAAGGGGCAGGCTTCCTCAATTTTTGTGCACTCCAAACCGCATTTGGTTTCGTTAACCGTAATCTCGCGTATGAGCTGGGGGAAGCTTTCGCTTTTGACTACGGGAATCACATGTTCCCCGTTAATCTTTGTGGTTAAGGCTGCGAAGGGGCAAATGGCTTCACAGATGCCGCAGTAGTGACATTTTTCTTTGCTGATGGTGACTGTGGGAGTCTTCGCTTCTTCTCCTTTTGCCTTAGGGGTTCGTGTGACTTCGATGGCTTCTTGGGGGCAGATTTCCATGCAGACTCCGCAGCCGACGCACTTGTTCTTGTTTAATGTAAGTGAATAGCGTTTGGCGTGCAAAATCATCTCTATGGCAAGTTCGTTTTCGTTTTCGGTTTTGAGCAGTTTTACTGGCGTTTTCTGTTCCCCTACCCAAATAATGTTTTGTTTTATGCTCTTTTTGGGGATGTTTCTGTTTGGTTGTGAATTAGGCTACGTAAACTGTTATAAAGCTTATTGAAATCTGCTAAAACCGCCACAAAGCAACCATGAAATGCCCTCTTTTAGAAAAACCAGCCCCCTCTTTTGGTAGTGTTTAAGAATGCCGATTCTCAACTCTTTCCTGAGGACTCATCAATGGAACGCATAACCCTGGCTCATGGAGCAGGCGGAACCATCATGGCAGACCTGATAAAAAACCATGTCCTGAAGCATCTGGGCGGAAGCAGCGCCGAAGTTCCGCTGGAAGCCCTAGACGATTCCGCAGTTGTAGACAACATAGTGCTAAAGTCGGATTCTCACGCAGTGAAGCCCCTGTTCTTTCCGGGCGGAGACATAGGACGGCTGGCTGTCGCGGGCACAGTCAACGACATTGCGATGATCGGCGCCCAGCCCCTAGCTCTTACGTGCGGTATGGTGCTGGAGGAGGGGCTTCCGTTAGCGGATTTGGACAGAATCCTAGAGAGCATGGAGCAAACATGCAAAGAAGCCGGCGTCTACGTGGTAACGGGCGACACCAAAGTTATTGAGAAGAGCGGTTTCGGAGGCTGCATCATCAACACTTCTGGAATAGGCAAACGCGGCGAAGCATTGGAACACAACATAGCCGAGGTCAAGAAGCACCGCAGCTTCACTTCACGTTGGCTCCTAGACTCTAACCTCCGTGCAGGAGACAAACTCATAGTCTCAGGCACAGTGGGAGACCACGGAGTAACAATCCTTTCTGCTCAGGAAGGCTACAATTTTGGAAGCAACATAAAATCCGACGTTGCCCCCTTGAACAAGCTGACGCTGAAGCTGCTTGAGGTTGGCGGAATCGTAGCCATGAAAGACCCTACAAGGGGCGGCTTATCAAACTCGCTGAACGAGTGGAGCACAAAATCCGGGGTCGGTTTGATGGTGCAGGAGTCGAAGGTGCCCCTGCGGGGAGACGTGAAGGCTGCCTGCGAAATGCTTGGCTTAGACCCACTGGAAATCGGAAACGAAGGCAAAGTGCTCATAGGAGTTGTGCCCCAGAAGGCTGAAGAACTATTGGCTGCCCTAAAAGAAACCAAGGAAGGCAGAGACGCCCAGATAATAGGCGAAGCAACCAGCGACTTCAGCGAGGTTGTCCTCGAAACTGTGGTGGGCGGAAAACGGATTATGGCGCCGCCAGTCGGAGACCCAATACCGAGAATATGCTAACAACCGTCTCCAAATTATGTGGACTAAATTTTGGTACACAAAAACCAAAACTGAAAAAGGGTTGTGCGTGATTTTCTAGTGGATGTGTTTTGGGTTGAGTTGGATGCGTGAGGTTGTTTACAGGCCGATTGGTGTTGTTCATTCTCCGTTTAAGGCGCCGCAGGATGTTCCGATACAGTCTGTGGCTGCGAAGGGGGTTATTGGACATGTCGAGGTGTCCAAAGAGTACGTGGAGGGTTTAAGGGATGTTGAAGGCTTTTCGCATCTGATTTTGATTTACCATTTTCATCTGGCTCAAAACTATTCTCTGCTGGTTAAACCGTTTATGGATAAGAGGCTTCGTGGAGTGTTTTCTACTCGTGCGCCTTCACGACCAAATCCTATTGGAGTGTCCATTGTTCGTCTCACCAGCATAGACGACAATGTGCTGCATATACAGGATGTGGACATAATTGATGGAACCCCCCTCTTGGACATCAAGCCCTTTGTTCCAGAGTTTGATCAAAGAACAGCGGAAAAGATAGGCTGGTTAACAGAAAAAGTTGACAAACTTCATTCAAGCAGGGATGATGGCAGATTCGCAAAAAACAGCAGATTGTAAATATAAGCTCTCTTCTTCATGATTCATGTGTCCTGTTGCCTGCTGAGCTGGGAAAACGCCCAGTTTTTTAGACAAAAACATGTCAAAAAAAGTTGCGGCACCCCCGTTTACGTGATGTTCATGCCTTCGACAAACTATATCTTCCAGTATGTCTACATATTATATTCCCCGAGTTGGGGAGCACGCTCGGGTATTGCATTGAAGCATTGAGCATACTGGTCAAAACGGCTGAAGACCTTTATGCGACAAAGACACCGCTTCAAAGGGCTGGACAATACCTAAAGTGTAATGCGCTGGGCATCGAGTGCGCCATCAAAAAGGCGAAAGAGAAGCGCACGACAAAAACGGTGTCTAACCGGGCCTAACATGCACAAAGGGCTTAGACTCAACTCGGGGATTTCTATTTTCTACAAAACCACGTTTCTAAAACCGATTTTTTCTGCCTTCTTCAACTGCAGAACCAGCCTTGACTCCTATTTTTTGTTTGCAAAGTTTTCTTGACTGAACCGAAAATGTGTGTTTATGTTTTAGTCAAGATTTCTTGACTAGGAAAAGGTGTGGTTTGGTCAAGGTTTCTTGACAAAAAACCTTTTCTTTTGCTGTGACGAGGCAGAGTAACAGCTGAATTGGCTCCAACACAGGAAAAAAGAAACTTGAGCAAATGTTTGTTTTTACAGGTTTCATTTTTTTCATTCCCCCCAAAGCACCTGTGTGGGAGCCTCAGCAAATTCACTCTTTCACGCTTGAAGCATTTGTTTTTGTTTCGGCTAGACTTCTGGTTCTTCAGCTAATTATGAAGCTCCAGCCTGACTTGTGTCCGTGCCAGAAGAATTCATGCAGTTCTCCGAGGGTTGTGAAGCCGAAATTGTTTTTGATGGATTTGCATAGCTCGTTGAAGTCGATGTAGTGTTCAGCAGTTTTCACGTTCAGTTCGACAAGTTCCCAGTCAACGATGTGTGTCAGAAAATCTTCTATTCCCTTCACAACGTTCTTGTGGTAAATCGTATACTCCTCATTGTTGACTGCAGAAAGCAGCTGCGAGGCAACACCCGGCTCAAACCCCTCAAGGTCAAGCACTGTCTGCAGCCTGTCTTTGAATGGTCGCACTCCAAGGAACAGGTCAAACAGTTTCAGTTTCACTTCGTTGAAGTCGTTTTCTTCCACGATGATGTTTGCCTGCTGTTCGGAAACGGTTTTGGGCAGAAACAGGTTGCTTAGCAGCAACGCTTTGAACTCTTGGGCGGTCATGTTAACCAGCTCCATGGTTAATTTTTGCTTCAACTTCACTGATCGGATGTCATGCCAAATAACGTCGGGGTAATGGTACTCCGCCTTTCTGAATTGCTCAAGAACCGTATTAACATTCATGAAGATTCACCCCTAGAAACGGCAAACAACCAAAAAATACTGCGCTTCCAGCAAATATAAGCCTATGTTTACCTGAGCTTGGTGACCCGATGTTTTGCCCAGATTCTGCATGTTCCCTCATTCGAGACCATGCATGCTCCCTTCGGAGACTCTGGAACACATGATGTCATGTAGCTGGGGCACTCAGGAGGCTTGATTTTTCCGACCATAACCAGATGGCAGAGGCACCCCTTCAGAATATCCCGTGAGTCCTCGATGTGCAGGTCATACTTTTTCCTTGCATCATACGCTTCGAACTCTTTCTTCAGCGCCAACGCTGACTTCGGAAGTTTCCCCAATCCTCTCCACTGCCCCTCTACAACATCAAACACTTTAGCTACCATCTGTTGAGCCTTAACGTTGCCTTCCCACGAGACAACACGCTTATACTCGTTCTCTAGCCTAGCCACGCCCTCCTTCACCTGCTGCAACAACATGTCAATGGCAAAGAGAACATCAAGGGGCTCGAATCCGGCAGCCACCGTAGGCATCCCATAAGCCGATGGAAACACCTCGTACGGCGTCATTCCTATAATCGTGGAAACGTGACCCGCCGCAATGAAACCGTCAATTTGCAGGTCTCCAATGCCTAAGAGTAGTTCCATGGCTGGGGGAATCAGCCTATGCGAAACAAGGAAACTGAAGTTCTCAGGAGGCTCATTCATGACTTCTATGGCGGTGGAGGGCGAGGTGGTTTCGAAGCCGACAGCCAAAAACACGAACTCCTTGTCCGGAGCTTTTTCTGCCATCTGTATGGCGTCTCTTAAGCCGTAAACTATTCTGACGTCTGCTCCTGACGCCTTAACTTTCTGGAGCGAACTTTCTGAGCCTGGAACGCGGATGAGGTCGCCGAAGCTGGTGACTGTTACACCCCTCTCTGCCAGGGCTATGGCTTCGTCGATGTCCGCTGCGGGTAATATGCAGACTGGGCATCCGGGTCCCGCAATCACGTCCACGCTGTCGGGAAGAAGAGACCTTAATCCATAGTGGGTGATTGTCCACTCGTGGGTTCCGCAGACGTGACAAAACTTCACTGGATGAGACGGCGCCAATTTTTTGATGTGGTCTGTAACCTTCTTTGCCAGTTTTGGGTCTCTGAATTTAGCAGCATCGTTTGCAGTCATTGTTGCATTCCTGCTGCTTGAGAAGTCTTATACTCGTTATTGTGCATTCTTTGCCTTCGACGATTTTTGCTGCTTCTCCGCAGTTTGGGCATCGAAGGGTTGGAATTGGCACATGATAGGCGGGGTCATCTTCGATTGGCACTTTTCCTTTGTATCCGCAGCTTGGGCACTCTATGACTCCGACCTGTTCTTTGATTACCAGTTTGGAGTCCTTCATGATTGTGTCCTCGGTGAGTATCTTGTAGGAGAATCGCATCTGCTCGGCGCCCAGAAACGTTAACTTGCCTATGGTCAAATGGACCTCCGCCACCTTTTTTGCGTCATGCTTTTTTGCCTCCTCTAGGACGCTTTCGACGAGTTGTGTGGTCATGGCAAGTTCATGCATGTCATGTAGCCTCCAAAATTTATAGTTCCAGTGCCTTGATTAGTTCTTGGATGCCTTCGCCTGTTAGGGCGTTGGTGACTGCGACCTTCATGTTTGGTTTTATGTCTTTAGCTTGTTTCGCTAGCTGTTCTGTGTCTATTTTCATTATTTCGGCTAGGTCCTTCTTGTTTATGACCATCACGTCTGCGGTCATGAAGGTGAAGGGATGCTTAAGCACCATGTAGGGTCCTTCGGTGACGCTTACGACAACCACCCGCTTCTCTGTTCCGAGCGGAAACTCGGCGGGGCAGATTAGGTTACCCACGTTCTCGATGATAAGCAGGTCAATGTCCTGTAGGCTGATTCTCTCCACAGCCTTCGAGACCACGTTCGCGTCTAGGTGGCATTCCATTCCAGTGTTGATGGTGAGAACCTTGACGCCGTGACGTCCAATCCGTTCAGCGTCTATGGTTGT
>CAZYJH010000100.1:0-6654 GCA_964647775.1 uncultured Candidatus Bathyarchaeia archaeon | reverse complement strand
CTTACAAGCATCAGGTGAGCCATGGAGTCCCATTCTTTCACGGTTTTTCTGGACAGTTCATCACTGATTTTTGCTTCGTCAATGAGCAGAACCTTAGCCAGTATGGTTTTCAATTTTTTGTCTGTGCTGCTACTCATGTTTGACGTCCATCCATTCAGGCATCTTCACTGACTGCTTGCTCAAGTCAAGCTTCCACCTGTACAGGTCTCCTTCCATTGACAGCTTCTCGAAGCCGTGGCTGGAATAGAAGTTCTTGACCGGCGAATTCTTTTGGGTTGGAATATACTCGCCAACCACCATAGAGACGCCCTCCTTCTTTGCGTCCGCCACAATAGCTGCCAGAAAAGCTGTTTCAACTTTCCGTCCGATAACTCTGCAACTCAACAGAAACGAATCCAGTATCCAAACCTCAGGCTCCTTTCGGACAATAGCCACACCCACTATTCCCTCGTCTCCGAGCCTGTCGCTGACCTGCAAACCGTAAACTTCAAACTCGTTCCCTAGCTCCTTCATTTTCCTGATCTCAGAATCAGTGTATCGGCGCGATGTCAAATTGAACTGGTTCGTCTTGTTTACCATACGAACGATCCTTGGCAAACCCAGGTCGTCAGCCTGTTTAATCACAATCTTCATTTCTAGGGACTTCAGGAAGTCCTCCAGTGAACCAATTGACTCCCTGAGTTCTTTCCGCTGTTTTCTTGCATGATACATTTCTCCCCGCTTTTTGTCCTCCTCAGTCAAAGCGAGCAGATTGAAGTCATTCATGCTTTCTAGGGTCTGCCGATACAGAAACGGGGAAGCTGGCATCTCCACAACAAGCACCTGAGGCAGCGACTGCTTCATCTGTTCGCGTTCCCGGGGGTTGTCATCCATGAAGACCATGCTGTCTAATCCGATATTAATTTCCTTTGCGAGCTCAATCATGTTTTGGACCTTGTTTTGCCAGTTAATCTTCATGGCTGCAAAATGCTTCTCGCGCAGCAGCATGTGTGGATGTTCCCTGATGGCTTTCATGGCGTCTTCAGGGTTGTTTTTGCTGTTTACTGCCAAGAGCACTCCGCGGTTGTAGTAGCTCAGCAGCGTCCTCTGGAAGTCCTTGTACGCGTTTCCGGGCGAGTCGTTGCCTAACTGGATTCCCTCGATTCCGTCCTCGCCGATGATGCCGCCCCACATCACATTATCCAAATCTAACACAATGCACTTTCTTGTGAGGTTCTTCAATGCCTTGATGTATCCCATGTACTCGTCTGCAATCACGGGCAGGAACGACTCGCTGAACAGAAGCGACCCCCTGTAATACAGTTTCGGGTCAAGACAACGCGACTTTCCATGCTTGCCTGCAGCCGCTTCAAGATTAACCACGTAAACCTGACTGCTCTCCTTATACAAGTCCGCCAGCTTCTGATTCAACTCGTAAAAGAAACTCCGAAAGCCGCACTCTGCCTTGTTGTCTAAGATTCCTAAAGGCGTAAATGGTGGAACCATGAAATTGTTTACTAATATCAGCGCGTCTGTTCTAGCGCTTAGCGTAGACAGGATTGCTTGAATTCTGTCAAGAATTTCTGTTTGATACTGCCCAACATCAGACAGCTTCACAAAGTCTGAATAGAAGTTCTCGTTGACCAGAACGTCTGCCTGCACAGCCAAAACAATCACGTCCGGCTTGAAGGCGTACAATCCGCTGTTTTCGTCAAGGATTTCCTGCTGGTACTGATTAAAGGGCGCAACATAGATTTCAGGATCCAACTGGACAAGACGGCATTTGACGTCAAGGTACATGCCCAGCGGGTCAACCGTAAATGAGCTAAGCAGAGCCACCTTTACACGTTTCTCGTCTGGAACGTTAAGAGACGTTAGGTCAAGCTGTTGGATTCGCTTGTAAACATTCCAGTAGTTCAGGTGCGTCGGCTCTTCTCGAACCTTATCCAGCACCTTTTCCATCTGCAAACTAGGCTGCTCACCTATTCGCTTCTCGGGCTGTTCCTTAGAATCCATGAGATGACACCGCCTCTGCTTTTCTGTTGCTGTTTACAGATCGAGTTGCTCTGCACGCAACCGCAAAAGCAATCGCATGCGACAGCGAGTGCGAAAGGCTAACCTTCACGTCTACGCAGTCAGTTTTTTCTTTGCGGCTCAGGTGCAGGTTGACTTCAGGGGCTCCATTCTTGTCCCTGAGAATCTCGATATTGTGAAGTTTGACGTCACAGAACATGTTCACTGCCTTGAAGACTGCTTCTTTTCCAGCAAAGTTTGCAGCAAAATGCGGCGCTGGATTACTAAATGACAAACAGTACTCGATCTCTTTCGGAGTAAAAACCCGTTTATAGAATTGTTTGTTACCTGAGTAGCCCAGTTGCTGAAAGCGGGCAATTTCTACCATGTCAACTCCGATGTTCCATTCGTTCATGAACTCACCACAAAGGGAAGTAACCAAATTTTCGCAGTGTTCTATCATGTCACACAAAAAGTGTGTAAACTACTTTATAGCTTCTGTTGTATGCGCCCCAGCTACAGCAGCGCCTAGCTACTTCCTCACCTTGACGTCAAGGACCACTTGGTACCATCGAGGTCCAATCGGTCTCACGATTCGCCCAAACTCTACCTTAAAATCAGTGCATAGCAAACGAAGCTTTTTTGCCAATTTAGTTTCGGCTTCTTGTACGGGGTCTTTGTCCTTTTTGGCGTACTCAAAGCTGTAATAGTGAATCCAGCCTCCAGCAGGCTTCAGCGCCAACAGGGCAACGTCCAGATACTCGTAGGCTTTTTCTGGCAGGGGCATAAGAACTCGGTCAGCAACCTTCTGCAGCTGCTTCTCGGTTACCTCTTTTGCATCTCCCTGAAGGGGAACAACCACTGTTTCAGCCCTGTTAAGCCGAATGTTCTCAAGAAGATACTGATACGCCGACGGATTAACATCTACAGAATAGACCTTCAGGGGCTCTGAATGCTTCGCAATGGCTATGGAGAAGCAGCCTACACCCGCGAACATGTTCACGACGGCTTCCCCTTTCTGAACAAGCCCAGCAATTCGCATCCGCTCATAGGAGAGCCTGGGCGAAAAATATGCTTTCCTTAAGTCAGTTTTATAGACGCAGCCATGCTCCTTGTAGACTGTCTCAGCTGTTTTTTCGCCTAAAAGAAACTCTAAACTTCGCAGCCGATAATCGCCAGAAACTGAGCTGGATTGCCGCCATACTGCCTTCACTTCCCGGTGTGTATTCATGATGGCTTCGGCGATGAGTCTGCTGAGGTGCCGCTGAGAGTCTGGAACTCGGACTATGGCAACGTCGCCGACTATGTCAAAGGTCCTGTAAATCCGCTTCAGTTGCTCAGGTTCTAGTTTGTCGGCGAGAACTGTTTTCAGGTTTCCTTTCAGTTGAATCATTCTCCAGCAGCATAAGGCAAGAGTCTTGTGCGCCATCTTTGTTCATTGCGACTTCAATTTGCTGCTTTTTGTTCGGGTTTCGTTTCTTTTGTGAGCAGCAGAACAATGCATCCGACGCCTGCAACTGCATTGATTAGGGAGACCAGAGCTAGGATGACTTCCAGTGTGGGGGTTACAGTTAAGCTGAGCATTGGAACAACGACGGCGCTGTAAACGTAGGGAAACAGGAAGACAACGGGCATAGCCAACGCAACTGGAAACTCGAAAAGATACGAAGGCAACGCAATAAACTCTATTATGCTCTTATACTCATGCATCGATGCTTCGTCGATGTTTTCAAAATCCCAGCTTTGAACCACATCATACTCGCCGATCTCCGCTCTCTTCACCAAACTGAAACGCGACGCTTCATCTTCGCTGTATTTGACCAGCACATAATTGGCTAATTTTGATGCCAAATCCTGAGGACTCTCAGCTATAAAATCAATCACCCCCACGTCGAGCGCCTCCTCAGCGTGTAGGTTAAGATTTTCTGTGACAAAAAGCTCTGCAGCAGTTTCATTTCTCGAATGAAGCCACGCATGGCTTTTCATAAGCCCAGTTAAGTAATTAAGATACTTTGTTTCTGTTATGGGCTCGCCGGTACTAGTCACTGGTTGACAAGACCCTATCTGCGAACCAGACTTCATAACAGCAATATGCGAAGCCATAAGCATGTAGGTGCCTCCGCTGATAGCCCGAGGTTCAACAAAAATCGCCACAGGTATCTCGGACTTATCAAACATGGTCATCATCCTTTCAGTGCTGTCTACGTAACCTCCAGGAGTGTCCAAGGAGATAATAATCAGACGTGACCCCCGATACTCCGCTATATTCAATGTGTTCTCTACAAAGTTTTTAGTTGTGTCCGTCAACTCTCCGCTGATTCGAATAAACAGGATTTCGTCGGTGGGTTCCCTTAAAGCTGTTACATAGAAAAAAAGAGAGGCAGATAGTGCAATCCAAGCGAGAGTTATCAGCACTGCTGCGATAGCCAGTCTCCTCGATATCATGACCACATGCCACCGCCAAACTAACGCTTGAATTGCGATACGTTTTTTATGTTAAGCCAGACTTCAAAGATGCAAATTATGCTGTGGGCACTTTGTCTACTTTTTTGCCACAATGGGGACACACATTGTAAGTCATGGGTATGGACATTCCACATCCGAGACATGTTCGCGTCGGTGTTGTCACGGTCTTTGGTCTGGTGAAGTAGTAGATTAGTGCTGCTGGCCAGCAGATGATCAACAGAATTATCAGTACCGCCAAACTATATTGCCTTTCTTCAGACATTTTTGTTAAACCACCTAATTCACACTATGTAAGGGGTAGATAATTTAAGCCTTTTCATGATTCAATTAGAAACTTTTTTTGTTTAAGAATAAATAGGATGTTTTAGGTTACTGAACAGGATTTTTGTGGTTATCATCTGCTATGAGTTTTAGTTTTTTCAGGCAAAAAGGGTTCTGCAGGTTTGTTGGAGTTAGGTTTGTCAATCAAAATATGAATAAACAAACTTGGTTTTCCAGGCAACTACGCTAATGGCTAAGACGTAAACTCCAATTATTGCAACGCCTAGGAGAAACATGTAGAGTAAGCCTTTAATTAGCAACAAAAGAAGCAGCCCTTTGCTGATTCCAAGGAGAAAACCTGTGGGCACTCGTATCAGGTTTCTGCTTTCTCTTAGCTTGCAGCTCTGCGTGACCCAATCAATTACTGGAGACAGGGGAAGAATTGCGATTAATGGAAGATATAACCATAGGGGGAACTCGAAGCCCAGAAACCAGGCAATAAGGATGCTTAATGTGCCTGAATAGTCCCCTGTGCATCTGGCGCATAAGAAAATGTGTTTTCCTCTAATGTTTAAGTGAAGGGTTCTGTCCAGTTTTTCTGGTCTATGATGCGATAATAGCAGAAATAGAAGCATATGCCAGTCTTCTTTGTTCATACAGTCATCCAGCCGCACGTCAGACTATTAATTTTATAGTCTAAGATTTAACGCTTAAACCTAACGCAATTACTAAAAACAAAAAAAGTCGACTGGATATCCTCATTCAACAAGATTATGGCGCATGTTCTGTTTTTAACAGCTTATGGATTTTTCTACACATTTCTGCAAAGTAGAAAAAACAGCTTCGGGGTCACCGGACTTTCCAACGAATGCATTGGCGCCTAATTTAAAGGCTTTGAGTGCCGTTTCCTTATCTTCTGTTACTGTAAACACGATAAATGGGACATCATATTCGCTGTCTCGAAGTGTTTTAAGAAACTCGAACCCGTCTGCCAAGGGCATCTGAATGTCACATATGATGGCGTCGGGCTTCTTCTGTCTCATCTTTTCTAGCGCTTCGTCAACCGAAAGGGCTGTTTCTACGTTAAAGTTGCCTTGCAGTTTTAGGCATTGTTTTGCGCTTTTCAGGAACTCTTTATCATCATCCACAAACAGAACGTCAATCTGTTCCTTTTTATTCGAACCACTATTCATAAATTAAAAGGGGTGGGGTTTAACAATAAAACATTGACGTACACAACATGCTCCTATTGCGTCAAAAAATGTTAAATAGTAACACAATGTAACCATTTTTGTTGAGGAGAATCTGTTGCAGCTAAACAGAAAAAGGAAAACCGTTGGTCGTTCATTCAGAATAGACGAGGAATGGCTCAAAGTATTAAATGAGGAAGCAGAGAAACAAAGAGTTAGCGTCAATGCTCTCATGAACTGGCTTCTTCAACAATATGCCTACATCAGATTCATGTTACGTTACGGCGCAATAACCTTAACCCGCAAAGGCTTCGCTTCCCTGCTGGAAAGCTGCCCAGCGGATGAAGTGCGAGAAAAAGGGAGAAAGGCAGGCTTAGAGATTAGTCGAGACATGCTGCTGACAATGGGAGCCGCGAATGACTACAACTTCGTGATTCTTTTGGTTAAGAAGATTCTTGCAGAGTTTGCAGGATGGTTCGAATGTGACCATCACGTCAAACGGGACAGAGAGATTCTTCATTTTCGCCATGAGCTGGGAATCAAGTGGAGCATCTACGTTGAGGCAGCAGCATCAGAAACCTTCAGCACTGTACTAGGTAAACAAGTTTCAACCGAGATTTCAGACTCGTCCGTAACCGTGACGATATACAGGCAAACCAAAAACGGCATAACCCACATGTAATCAGAGGATGGAGCCTCGGGCGGGGTTTGAACCCGCGACCTCTGCCTTACCAAGGCAATGCCC
>CAZYJH010000099.1:0-6743 GCA_964647775.1 uncultured Candidatus Bathyarchaeia archaeon | reverse complement strand
AAGTTTGTTGCCGACGTCTTCGTGGGCGTTGTATACTATCAGAAGCTTCATCACATGGTTGCAGACAAGATGCACGCAAGGGCTCGTGGGCAGGTTCAGATGTTGACTCGGCAGCCGACTGAAGGTCGTGCCCGTGGTGGTGGTCTGCGTTTCGGCGAGATGGAACGTGACTGCCTTATTGGTCACGGCGCCGCTATGGTGCTGCGTGACAGGTTGCTGGAGGAGTCTGACAAGTATCTGCTGTATGTGTGCGAGAACTGTGGCTTCATTTCATACTATGACATTAAGCAGCGCAAGTACACCTGCAGAATCTGTGAAGACAAAGCCCAGATTTCGCCGGTGGTCGTATCCTACGCCTTCAAGCTTCTGCTCCAGGAAATGATGAGTTTGTGTATAACTCCACGTCTAAAACTTAAGGAGAGAGCCTAAAATGCAGATGGAAGATGCTGTTCACAAAATTATAGACGAACTTTACTTCGGAGTTTTCTCTCCCCAAGACATCCGCAGGCAATCAGTTGCGGAGATACAGACAGCCGACACCTACGACGAGGACGGCGCTCCAATCACCTCTGGACTCATGGACGGCAGACTAGGAACTCTTGAGCCCAGACAAAGATGCAAAACCTGCGGAAACACTGCCATAAGATGCCCAGGACACTTCGGGCACATAGAACTGGCGGTTCCAATCATCCACATCGAGTTCACCAAAATAATCCACAACCTTCTCCAAGCTACATGCAGAAACTGCGGACGAGTATTGCTTCCTGAAACCCGCGTTAAAAAGGTCAAGGTGCTGATTAAGCACACTCAGGAACTGATTGGAGAAGTTCCAGGCGACCTCTACAAAAAGATAGCTAAGGAAGCAAAGAAGAAGGAGTGTCCTTACTGTGGGGCTCAGCAATCAAAAATCGATTTTGCGAAACCCACAAGCTTCTACGAGATTCTGGAAGAAGGCGCACAGAGACTAACACAGAGCATGATCAGGGAAAGGCTTGAACGTATCCCCGACGAGGACCTTGAACTGTTTGGCTTTAGTCCAGCGACTGCACGACCAGAATGGATGATTCTTCAGGTTCTTCCTGTTCCTCCAGTTTATGTGCGTCCCTCAATCACCTTGGAGTCAGGCATCCGATCCGAAGACGACTTAACCCACAAACTCGTGGACATCATCCGAATCAATCAGCGCCTCAGAGAAAACATGGAGGCAGGCGCACCAACGCTTATCATCCAGGACCTTTCTGAGCTGCTGCAGTATCACGTTACAACATACTTCAACAACGAGGCTTCAGGGATTCCTCCTGCACGGCACCGCTCGGGAAGAGCCCTCAAGACAATCTCTCAGCGTCTCAAGGGAAAAGAGGGAAGATTCAGAAGCAACCTTTCTGGAAAACGTGTAGACTTTTCGGCGCGTACCGTGATTTCGCCTGACCCGAACCTTGACATCAACGAGGTCGGCGTTCCCTTGGCAATCGCCATGAGACTTTCGATGCCTGAGAAGATTACTGTGTGGAACATAGAAGAGATGCGGAAACTGATCATCAACGGTCCTGAAACGTTCCCCGGCGCCCTCTACGTTGTGAGACCTGACGGAAAACGTGTTAGACTAGAGTTTGTTGTTGAAAGAGACAAAGTCGCCGAATCTTTGGAGACCGGCTTCATTGTAGAACGTCACCTCATGGACGGCGACATCGCAATCTTCAACAGGCAGCCCTCACTTCACCGTATGTCCATCATGGCGCATTATGTTCGGGTGTTGCCGCATAAGACGTTCCGGCTGCATCTGTGTGTTTGTCCTCCCTACAACGCCGACTTTGACGGGGACGAGATGAACCTTCACGTGCCTCAGGGCGAAGAGGCTCAAACCGAAGCACGGCTATTAATGCAGGTTCAAGACCAGATTCTTTCACCCAGATTTGGTGGACCCATCATCGGAGCTATTCGAGACTACATCACAGCGTCCTACCTGTTCACCAGAAAATCCAATACTCTAACCAAGGAAGAGGTTTGCAGGTTGCTTGTAGCGTCAGGTGTTGAGGGAGATCTGCCTGAACCCGCTATAAAAGAGCCCGTGCCTCTTTGGACTGGAAAACAGATATTCAGTATGTTCCTTCCGAAGGACCTGAACTACGTTTTGAAGTCAACTGTCTGCCGCAATTGCACAACCTGTCTAGGCGAGAACTGTCCTCACGACGCTTATGTGGTTGTTAAGGACGGATTTCTGAAGTGTGGTCTCATCGACAGACGGTCCATCGGCGCTGAGCAGTCAGAGAGCCTTCTGCATCGAATAATAAAGGATTATGGCTCACAGGCTGGACGGCAGTTCCTGAACAGCATATGCCAGCTCCTGAAAGTGTTCGTGAGTATGCGAGGCTTCACTTTCTCCTACGACGAACTTGAACTTTCTGACGCAGCTAAAAAGAAAATCAGAAAGAACATGAACATCATCGAGAAGCGCATAGAAAAACTGATTGAAGATTACCGAAACGGTACCCTACCACGGTTGCCAGGTCAAACCCTCAATGAATCCTTCGAAATCTACGTAATGAATGAACTCGCGGAAGCCCGAGACAAAGCCGGAAAAGTTGCAGACGAGGACTTTGAGCTTGAGAACTCTGGAATAATAATGACCAGGACTGGGGCGCGTGGCTCCAACCTTAACATAGGTCAGATGGCGGCTTGTGTCGGTCAGCAGGCTGTACGAGGAAAACGGATAATGCGTGGTTACGTCAACCGAGCCCTGTCGCACTTCAAGGAGGATGACCCCACCCCGAAGGCTAGAGGCTTCGTTTATGCGTCCTATCAGAGTGGATTAGACCCCATCGAGTACTTCTTCCACGCCATGGGTGGTCGTGAAGGTCTGGTAGACACTGCGGTTAGGACTCAGCAGAGCGGTTACATGCAGAGGCGCCTCATCAACGCCCTTGAGCAGCTACGGGTTGAGTATGACGGAACTGTGCGGACTTCAACTGGCGACATCATCCAACTTAAGTATGGCGAGGATGGAGTTGACCCAGCCAAGAGTGACCACGGGAAGGCAGTTAACGTCAACCGTTTGGTTGATCAGGTAAAAATTATGGTGGAGCCGGGTAAGCCTGCGTCCAAGGCATATGCGATGGAGCGCCTAAGCGAAGTTGAAGATAAGTTGACTCCGATTCTTGTGAAAGAGTTGAAGTCTGAGTTGGCGAAGGCTAAGTTTACCCGCGAAGGTGTTGACCACGCCATCCGCTTGACCCTAGAGAACTATGAGAGAGCTCTTGTTGAGCCTGGAGAGGCTGTGGGAATCGTGGCTGCCCAGTCTATTGGGGAGCCTGGCACCCAGATGACTCTCAGGACGTTCCACTACGCTGGAGTTAGGGAGCAGAACGTAACTCTTGGTTTGCCTCGGCTCATCGAAATAGTGGATGCCCGTAGAAGCCCATCGACGCCTATCATGACCATATACCTTGACAAGGAGCACAGGAAGAGCAAGGAGAAGGCAAGAGAAATCGCCCGCGACATAATCACCACAACTTTGGGGGACATATCAGGCACTGAGCCTTACATAGACCCTGAGCTTGAGGTGGTTGTTGTTGAGCTTGACTCCAACATGATGAATGAGCGTGGCGTCAATGCTGAGAACCTGCCTAACGCTTTGAATCTGAATAACTATGATGTGACTGTTGAAGAAAACAGTTTGGTCATCAAACCCAAAAAGCAGATGGACATGAAGAAGCTCTTGGACAAACTTCCAGCACTGCACATCAAGGGCGCACCTGAAATCCGCAGGGTTCTGGTCACCGAAGAAACTGGCGAATGGGTAATACGGACTGACGGCTCCAACCTGTCTGCTGTTCTTGACATTGCAGGGATAGACCCAACGCGGACAACCACCAACAACGTTCATGAAATCGCCGAAACCCTCGGCATCGAGGCTGCCCGAAACTCGCTGATTAAGGAGGCTTTGGGTGTTCTTGAGGAGCAGGGTCTTGATGTTGACATTCGCCATGTTATGTTGATGGCAGACATCATGACTTCGACGGGTGATGTGCGGCAGATTGGGCGGCATGGAATCAGCGGTAAGAAGTCCAGTGTGTTGGCTAGGGCGGCGTTTGAGATCACTGTTCCGAACATAATTGAGGCTGCTATCCGTGGAGAGAGCGATCCTCTGAAGGGAGTAACCGAAAACGTTATAGTTGGGCAATCAATACCCATCGGCACAGGACTAGTGGACCTTTACATGACAACGGGCAATAGAGAGAAGAAAGAATGATAGACGTCAACAAAGCAATAGCTACAACAGCGAAAACCGGAAAAATCCAGTTTGGAGCTAACAGCGCCGTTAAGAGCGCGAAAACAAAGAAAGCTAAGATCATAATAGTTGCTTCGAACTGTCCTCAGAAAGTCAGGGAGGACATCGAATACTATTGTGGTCTTTCTAACATTCCAGTGAGTATTTATAAAGGCACCAGTGTTGATTTAGGCGCCGTATGCGGAAAACCGTTCGAGGTTTCGGCTCTGAGCGTAAGGGAACCTGGAGACTCAAACATACTTAAGATCACGGAGGAATAGCATGGCTAGCGGAATAAAATTTACCAGTAGAGAGATGCGGTTCATTGCCCTATTTCAGAGCATAACAGGCGCAACTGTGAAGGACTGCATTGTTGACACTGACCTCAACAGAATAATTTTTGTTGTGAAGGAAGGAAGCATCGGCATGGCTATCGGCAAGAAAGGAAAGAACATTCATCTCTTGGAGAAGATGACTGGCAAAAAGCATGAAGTTATTGAGCATTCAGATAACCCTGCCCAGTTCATCAAGAACGCATTGAAGCCCGCCAAAGTGGATGAGGTGCGCATAACAGAGCGCATGGACGGAAAAACGATTGCCGTGATTTCCGTGAATCCTAAAGACAAGGGTGTTGCCATCGGAAAAAACGGCAGAAACGCTGAAAGAATCCGTTTTCTTGCAAAACGTTACTTCCAGATACAGAACGTCAGCATAACCTAAGCACGTTCTTGTTGGCTAAACAGACGTGTTCTGTCTCTAGATACTTGCCGCTAGTCAGTAATAGGCTGGCAGAAGGTTGAGGACAGTTATGTCAAGAAACCTTGACCAAACCACACCTTTTCCTAGTCAAGAAATCTTGACAAAAACGCTTTTAATTATTGAAAAATAAGTGTTTTTAGGTATTTACTATGAGAGAGAAGAACGCAACTCTCTTTCTGCTGTTTGTTCTATGTTTCATCTTAGTTAGTAATCCAAACGTTGAAGTCGTTGAAGCGACTTTTCCCACACCCCCTTCCTATCCTAGCCCAGCAATTTTTATTAAAAGTGACGGAAGCATTGACCCTTCATCTGCACCTATCCACAGGGATGGTGATATCTATACTCTAACAGACCACATTGTTGGCTATAGCATTATTGTAGAAAAAGACAACATTATACTTGATGGGGGAGGCTACACCCTCCGAGGATATGGAAGCGAGGATAACTTTTCATTAGAAGGATTTACAGACCCAACAGGAATTCTCATAATGCAGCACAATGGGGTAACGGTGAGGAACATGAAAATCAGCGGTTTCAGCTACGGCATTAAAATCACTAAACTGTATACCATTGTTTGCTCAAATAACGTTCTTGAGAACAACACGGTGACAGACAACTATTATGGTGTGTACTTGTCTGGTTCATGGTTTACTGTTCTCAGAAACAACAATATGAGCAATAACGTTTGTAACTTTTACCTTTACGATTTTGTTGAAATGTTAAACCCAGATTCAGACCTTTTCATAAACGACATTGATTCAACGAACACGGTTGATGGGAAACCAATCATCTACTGGGTTAACGAGCATAACAAAATAGTTCCCTCTGATGCTGGTTATGTAGCTCTCGTAAAATGCACAAACATGATAGTTCAAAACTTGAATCTATCTGATAACGGGCAGGGAATATTGTTAGTTTACTCCACTAACTCGTTAATAACCCAGAACCACATGAGCAATACCGAATGGGGTATCTTCGCTTACAACTCCTCAAATCTCCTCATTACTAAAAACAATCTAGAGAATAACAATGTCGGCATACGAGTCGTGCGGAATTCAAACAGAAACACGATTTCTGAAAATCTGATAGCTGACAACAGTAACGGAATAGACATCTCATACGATTCCGTTTACATTAGTATCTTCGGAAACATGATTGCTGATAATGACGGTTGGGGTCTCCTAGTTTATTCGCATAACAACTTAATTTACAATAACAGCTTTCTCCATAATAATATAGAAGGGGGATTGCAAGTGCGAATTCTTACTGATGAGGGAATGCCCTCTGGAAATATGTGGGACAATGGTATCATAGGTAACTACTGGAGCGACTACACAACACGATATCCTAACGCCACAGAAATAGCTGATTCAGGAATAGGAGACACACCATTCCAATTAAGCGCCAACAACACAGACCGTTACCCCATAATGGAAACAGCTGTAATTCCAGAGTTTCCCTCATGGACACTTCTGCCGTTGCTCATCACCGCAACATTGACGGCTGTATTCTACAAAAAGAGACTAACCAAAAGCAGACAATCTAGCGTTCATATTAGGCTCCTAATAGAGGTTCATTGTTGAAAACAGTCTTTTTTCTGGAAAACATCCGCACAGCCTATTTTTTCTGTTTTCTTTCCATCATCTTGTCTAGCATGGGTTTCAGTTTCTCGTTTTCTGCTTTGATCTTCTCTGGTCCCAGCGCTTCCAGCTGCTCA
>CAZYJH010000098.1:0-6766 GCA_964647775.1 uncultured Candidatus Bathyarchaeia archaeon | reverse complement strand
AGACAGGCAGGTGACCTTTGTGATTCGGCTACCAGAAGACATCAAAAAAAGCATAATCGCCAACAAAAAGCATGAGCCTCCATGTTTGAGTTTGATTGACACCGAAATACTGGATAATCAACTGAACTTGACATGCTACTTCAGGTCCTGGGATGCCTACGCAGGATTGCCCGCCAACATAGCTGGAATCCAGATATTCAACGAAGCCCTCGTTTCAGAGATTAACAGGCGGGGGAACTTGTGCATAAGACCGGGCAAACTCATCTTTCACAGCAAGAACTGCCACATTTACGAGAGACAGTTCAAGATGGTGGAAGACACGCTGAAGCCCGGAGAGGATAAAAGAAGAAAACTCCTCGAATCCAAAACGTCCTAACGCCAAAGAAACCGAGAATCACTCGTGGAGATTCAACATTTTATATGCTTGGGTAGTCTTCAGGGTTTTCGATGCGGGACTTCACGCGTTCCCGCTTGTTCTCAGCAGCGATCTTGCGGTTTATCTCCAGTGCCTCCTTTGGTGTGCTGAAAGTTTCTGTTTTGCCGTCTGGACGCTTTCTGGTGACCGTGATGCAGTTGTCTACGCAGCAGTTGAGCACGCATGCGGTACAGTGGATGCACAGGTCTTCCATGATTCCGATTTCTCCAGCCTTCCAGTAGAGGGCGTTGGTGGGGCAGGCTTTCACGCATAGATTGCATTCTATTCCTCGGCAGGTTCGCATGTCAATCTTGATGCTTCCCTCTTCAAAACGGTCCTCCACCCCAATGGACCCCAGAAACTCAGCCCGCCTGCTCTTCTGTTCTTCTTTCTTCTCAGAAACCTCGTCGGAGAGGAGATCATAAATGTTCACACTTGATTCGTCGCTCTTTTTAGCCAATCCAGTAATCCCCTCCGATGCTTTACTGCTGTTCTAGAGTTGCTTCCTTACTATAGAATATTACGTATTCATTTCGGATAAACCCTTAGAAAACAAAGCAAAATAACCAATTGCTATAGAATGTGGCTGGCAAATACATAACAACAAAAAAATCAAAACAATAAAAACAAAAAAAGAGACAAAAAAGAAAGTAGCGTGAAATGCTACTTCCACTTCTCTAGAAAGAATTTAGGTATACCCGAAGAGTCTTGCGGTCCAACCAGAACTTCCCAGTTCGACAGCTCCTCTATTTCTCCGCTGATGCGCGCCGCTTTACCAGGTATTATCAGTTTCCGGTGTTTCACCTTCTCCTCTACCTTGCTCTCTTTAAGAGCATCCGCAACAGTTTCTGCGGTCAGTTTTCTGCCAGCAACTCCACTGTCGATAGCTGTGCCTTCTGAGTCAACAACAAGAAGGTATGCAGACTTGTCCGTGGATTCTATGTCCTGCATCACAGTGTAGTAGGTTAACGCAAAGTTTGATGTCATCAGCACTGGAGAGTTTTCATCAGGAGTTCCAATGGTTCTTAAGCCTGGTTCTACGGCAACAGGTTTTCTGGGGTCAGTGTAGATGTTCTGCCTCAGCACCGTCAACGGAAGAAGAGACCAGCCTTCGATGCCATGCATAATCAAGATGTCTGCGAACCGTGTTACGAGCATGGAAGCAACTGCGGCTTCGTTCCAAGCATTCACTGTCGGAGAGCTTGCGGCTTCAGTCCAAGCTGTAATAGGAGTTCCAATTAGAGGATAGCCTACCATCTGGTCGCCCATGTTGCATGCTGCTCGACGGAGCATAGTGAAATTGTTTATTGTGTCTCCAAGCCCTGCGCCTGTGAAAGTGCCTGGATCCAATACAAGGTCGTCTATGCCGTATTCCTGCAGGGTCTTAACCAAGGATCTGAGAAGATCAAGATCGTTTGGAGCAGAAACAGCCAACGGGCATTTATACATCAACGCCAGCTCCGCCATTTCCTTCCAGTTATCCTTTGTGGCAGCGTAAATTAGAGGTCGAGCCTTAGGAATAGCCATCAAACCGCTTTCCATGATTGCCGAATCAGTGGAGCACAGAATTATTGGCAACGTAGTTTGTTCTGCAACTTTCTTAACTGCAGCTTTGAATTTGTCAGCGTCGCCAGAAGTGGAACGGACAGCCACCATCTGGAGTTTCAAGTCGTTGCCGATGTAGATGTAAGAGAATTCCTGAATCTTCTTCACGCGCTCAGTCAATTCTTCGTCAGACATTTCGTCTGTAACGTCTATGGCGATGGCTGTTGGATTGAAGTATGTGAACTCGTGACGATACATGACCAGCTTTCCGCCGACTTTTATCTCACTGTCATCAGCGCCGACAGTCACCTCTTTGACGGCTGGCTTAAGCATATCCTTGAGCTTCAGGTAACTCTTTTCGAACTTTTTCGTCAAAAGTGGAGGACATTGGTCTATGCTGACTTCTCTGTTCACCACTTTTGTGGCAAAAGCCATACAGTTGTCTTCTCCACATTCTTTGCAGTTTGTTTTAGGAAGCAGCATGTAAATGTCGATTGGACTAAGTTGCTTCATTCCGCCCTTAGATTCTTTTCCTGACATGCCATATCACCTCAAAACTTCGCTGACACCCACTTAGCAAACTTTGCAGCATCCGCGGTGCCACGTTTTTCCGTCAATCGAATAACAGTGTTCCTGAGCGTTCTGACAGCTGCAGGATGCAACATCATGAACAGGTCAACGCCAGCCAACAACAGGGTTAAGCCAGTCACCGCTTCCCATAGAGGTCCACGAAGTTCTCGGGCGCCCCATTTGGGATCCATCTTCTGCCAAGCTTCTCTTGCTGCCCAAGCGTTTGTTGTTCCAGACGACATTGGCTGCTGAAGTTCAGGGTCTCCCATCAAACCAGCTAACCGGGCACGCTCCATGATGGTGTAGGCGTAATCAAGTCCATAGCCCAGCGCCGCCGTTGTTGTGTCCATTATTATCTGCTCTTTGGGAAGATACTCGAGAAGGCGCCTGTTCAGTTCTCTTGCCTGATTCAGGTCCATTGGAGAGAAAGCCAAAGCAACGTGCCCATACTGCTTGATGAGCTTAGCAGACTTCTCTATGTCCATGTCCAACGTAACCGTGCTGATGAGCAGCCTTTCTCCCTCAGCCGCGGCAGTTACTTTCTCAAAGACAGCCAAGTCCTTCTGTGGGTCACCACATCCGCCAATAACAAGGGGCACATCAACTGCCTGCAGCACATCTTCGACAGTTTTTGCGGCTTCGGCAGGTGTTGAAGGCTTCGGGTTTAGTGGGTCAATACTTACCAGATGGAGCGTAATCATTTGTGCTCCAAACTTGTCAACCGCAAACTTTGCCCACGACACAGGGTCTTCCATTGCATCGTTGAAGTTTGTTCTGACTGCTTTGGGGATAGGCACTTTCTGGTCGAAAACGTCAAGAGAGATTACAGGCATGTTCGGTATAGAATTCTCGAAAGTGTAGAAGGCGGGAGACTTTTCTCCTCCAATAGTGATGGACTTTCCGCGGGTTCCACCTTGGCTCTTTGTGGCTCCAAGCGTGACTTCAACGATTTGCCCCGGATACTTCTGCACAGGAAGCGAAAACGGAGCATCCAAGAGGGATGCTGGCTTTGCTTTCGCTGCAACCATTCTTTTTAGAGCGGGCAGAAATCCTGGCTGATACGCAAACTCCAGTTCATCAACTGCTATGTCAACGTCTTCAAGCTCAAGCTCACCGACGCCAGTAAGGAGATCCACCAGTTCGGGGGGAAGTTCAATGTCAGATTTTTTTTCCGCCCGTTCAGGCATGTGTTTTCACCTTTTTGGTTTGTCCCGTTTGATTATTACTTTTTCTGCGTGGATTTTGGCGTTCTTGAAGATTATCTTGAATCCGCCAGCGGCAACAGTTGCTGTTGAAACCGGAAACATGGTTGCTTCTGCGGCTTCTTCGCCTTCAGCGGCAGGTGCTTCTTCAGCTTCTTCTGCTTTCCATCTTTGGAGAACAGGGTGATTCTTTTCTTTCAGGAATGTTTTCAGTTCGTCAACTGTTTTTGCGTCGTTTTCTGTTGCTACGTTGGTAATGGCTGCCTCGGGCATGAAGCCTTTGACTCGGTCTTTGACGCTTTGTGGCATCCAGACTATTCGGTCCCATCCGCCGTCTGCTTCTAGGAATTTGGGTGAACGTATGTATTCGATGGATATTCCGTGGAAGCCATCGACTTGTCTGCCACCCGCGGTAGAGTCAGCTAATGTTGAGAAAGATAGCCCGTTTATGGCTACTCCTTTGGTTCCTCGGTCAATTATACCGTAACCTTCTACCTCTGGAATGTAGAAAGCAAGCGCCTCGAAACAACCGCAGGAAGTGTGCGGATAGCCGAAGCCAGTGTACATCCATACTCTGTCAACTGCACCCAAAGTCTTCTGTTTGATGGATTCGTTGACTCCAGACCATTCTCCCTTTTCTGCGTCAAGCATTTCTCCTTTTTCGATAGCAAAAACTGGACCTTTCGGGTCAACCTGCGCAGAGGCCCTGCCGTCGAACCAGCTGATTGAGCCACAGTTAGAGTATCGTTGGGGAGTGATTACGCACATGTGGGTTGGCGCGAATGATTGGCACAGGGTGCAGCCGTAGAATGTGTCTACATCGTCGTCTTTCATTCCTCTGGCTTTGGCGTCTCGGGCTTCATAAATTTCCATTGCTTGATCATACATTTCCTGGACTTTCGCTGGGTCAGTTATGAAGGTGATCTGAATCTTTTCGATGAATGGCAGTTCGCTCTTGTAGAGTCTTGCCAAAACTTTTCCAACATATGTAAAGGAGTTCAATCCTTTCTGGAACGATTTCTTGCTTACACGCATCCAAATGTCGTAGCGCTGGTTCAGGTGCATGATTCCCTCAACAAAGTTGCAGTATTCGTGGATACGACGTTCGATTACACCTTCAAGGTCTTCTTCGACGTCTTTGCCTGCAACCTCTATGTAAATACCGAAAGGAACGTTACCGCCTTCTGGCAAATCTTTGAGGTCAGGTCCAACAATGGATACTTTTCCGTCTTCGATTTCGTCCATCTTCTTTGCGCGCACTAGTTCAAACTTTGCTACCTGTTTTGGTCCGCCTAGTTCTATTTGCATGTTGTTTCTTCGGATTCTTTCTCCTTCGTAGATTACTCCAACATCCACTGGGATGTCTTCAAACATTGACATTTTTTATTTTCCTCCTTTAAATTTTGAAGTCATGACTGTGAGATTTTCCGCCCACACTTTCGGTGATGCGTTTGGAAATGACCAGCTGGCATGTGCATGAAACATATTGTCTAAAGTCATTGTCCTAAGATCAGGGGCAAAATGTTTCAGTCCAGACAAAATCAGAGCCTCCATATAATATGGAAGCCCCACAAACATTGCCAAGTCAGGGTGCCCTTTACAGTCTATTCCTTGCCAAGTCGGGTCAACAAGACGGTTGCCGATGTCCATAGCAGACATAAAGTCAGCGGGTTCATAACCTCTTTTTAGGAATTCACCAACCATATGAGCTGTTGCAACCACCTGAACGTTTGATGCTTTAGCGAAGTCTATCAAGTAGTCAATTAATAGCTTCCCTTCCAAAGAACGTTCTGTAGCGTTGCTGCCCACAACAAGAATGGGGCGGGCAGCCCGCTTTATCATTGCAACTGCTACTTCGGGTTTGTTTATGGGGTGTGCTTTCTTTGTGGCAGCTATTTCTGCACATTGCCAAGGTTCACATGACATCATTCATCACTCCTTCATTTTCCTGATCATTCTTGGAAGCATTGTGGGGTCCGGAATAACTGATTCTTTCCAGCCCTTAGCGTCCAATATGTCTTTGATTTCATCCTTCATGGTCATTGGCACATCAGCCATTGTGCGCACGAACCTATGAATGTCCTTTGGCATTCTTCCATAGTGACGCTTGTGCAGGTCAATATAGTGCGAGAGCTTTATTGATCGACCTTTCCAAGTGTCGTTAGGTCTTATGCATAGTTTTGCTATAGCGACCATGGCTTCTTGCGGGGTTTCAACCGTCTGGAACAAATGCTCAGGTGCTGGTCCTACGTTAACTGTTTCGCCTGTGCGGGCATCGTAGACTTCCCAGTTTTCTGGCTTATCAGCTCTGCCCAAAAGCATGCGTCTGTATTTGCTTCCGTGTGGACCTACAAGAACAGGAACACCTAGACTCCAGAAACCTGACGCAATAGATGCGGCTTTCTGTGAATATGCACCCCAAGCTAAACCTACAGCTCCCACTCGGTTGTGTATGTAATCAGCGATTTCCTCGTAGTTACCTCTCAAGTTTCTTTTAGCAAATATGTTAGCAACTTTTATTGCTGCACCTGCGATGTGAGGGTTAGAAACGCAAGAGCCAACATTAAGCACGCCGCCAGCCTCGAAAGAGCCCGGAAATTCTTCATAGAGTGTTTGTCCTTCTTCATTTCTGTATGAACCAGCAGACATAGCCGAACATCCACTAGTCATTACGATGAATCGGCGTTTAGCAAACTCGCGGCATATGTCATAAACGTCTTTTCCACCGTGCGGATAGTTAGCGCAACCTACAGCTGCTAAGATGCCGGGGATTTCGCCGAGTACAATCGGACCGCCAGCAGATCTGATTTCGACGTCTTGAACTGCTCCTCTGCCAGCGCGACAGAAGTTTGTTTCTTCAAGCATGTACTTCTGGCCAGCTTTTAGTATGAAACTGTGGATTTCAAGTTTGATTGGACAAGCTTCTTCGCATCGTCCACATCCAATGCACTCTTCATACAAGTCTGTTAGAGGGGTAAGGTTACCCTCAGCGGCTGCTTTCAGAGCGGCGGGGATGTTGAGGTCTTGTGGACAA
>CAZYJH010000097.1:0-6825 GCA_964647775.1 uncultured Candidatus Bathyarchaeia archaeon | reverse complement strand
ACACGCACTTCGCAAAGACGATGTCTGTTGCGATCGTGCATTCTACCATGTTTTGTAACAACTTAATTAACCTTTCTGAAGGCTTTAAAACCGAGGGCATATGTAGCGTTTTTGTTCTAGTTTGGCGGGTTATGTGGCGTTTTGTGTCTTGTTTTGCAGACGTGGATGCGGGATGTTTATTGTTGGTATTGATTTTGGGGTCATAAAGTATAATGGTGGACTGTTTTTATAGTCAGGATTCTGGTGAGTAATATTGAGTGAAGTTGTTCTTTCGGCGTGCAAAGACCTTGTTGAGGATGCTAAGCTTGGATGTGCAGACATGGTTTTCAAGGATGTGTGTCTGGAGATTCTTGCCAAGGCACGGTTAGTTCTCAGCAACGAAGAGTTTGAGGAGCTGACGTTTTTTGTGGCTGAAAGAATGAAAGATGAGCGGGTCTCTAGTTCGGGAAGACGAATTAGGGTCCGATAAAAAAGCGTCTGTTTCTCCACGTTTTGTTTGTGGTCATTTCTTTTGTTCTATTGATTTAGTGTCAAAAAAGCTAAGTCAAAGCAGAACAGATTAGAAGCGTGAGATGAGCATGTTGGCGCCACTAGATTACGAACTGGATCTTCTTTCAAGGTTGGTGGAGATAAACACTGAATCGGTTCCGAAGAAGGGATACAGTGAATGTGCTTCGGTAATTGTTGAGGAGGCAGAAAAAAACTCGTTAACCGCAGAGATAGTGGATGGGGAGAGGGGCGCCAAGGATGGATTATCTCGTCCAAACGTTATTGTAACCCTTGATTCAGGCTCAGACACTACGTTGCTTCTTGAATCCCATTTCGATGTTGTTCCGCCGGGAACAGGATGGAATTATCCTCCTTTCAAGCTGACAGTTGAGGATGGGAAAGCGTATGGAAGAGGCACTGCAGACAACAAAGCAGGCATCGCAGCAGTTATGGGAGCCCTTCGGCAGCTAACCAATGAAGAGTTGGATGTTAACCTCAAGCTTGTGGCGGGAGTAGATGAGGAAATAGGTGGAAGATACGGAGTTGACTATGTGATGAGTGACTGGGGACTGAAAGGAGACGCAGCCCTGATTGTCGATGCTGGACCGGAAAGCCTGTTTTTGGGTGCCAGCGGAATAATCTGGGGAAAAGTAACAGTTAAGGGAAAGCAGGGGCATGCGGGTTATCCCTTCAAAGCCAGGAACGCAATCGAGGAAGCCATGAAGCTGATTGGCTGTTTTGATGATTACAGGAAACTGGTTGAGAAAAAGGAGTCAACTTTGCATGCGCCGCCTGGGTCTCCGAAAAAATTTGTTTGGGGCAGATACTCCGTAACTATGATTAGTGCTGGAGAAAAAGAGAATGTGATACCGGGCACATGCGAGTTTCGGTTTGATCGTCGGCTGTTGCCTGAAGAGCCTCTGGAGCAGGCTGAGAGCGAACTTATGGATTTCTTTCAGGATGCACTAGATGAGACGGGCTGTGAGGCATCCTTGGAGCTTGTGAACAGGCAGCAAGGCTACTTTACGTCCCCGGATTTGGCTTTTGTGCAGACCGTGTCTGAGGCGATACAGAAGACTACAGGTCAGAGTCTACCTTTTGCTGCGGAGCTTGGAGGAAACGATGGCAGCTTCTTTGCCAAGAATGGGATACCTGTGGTCTGTTATGGAACCATCAGAGCCGACACCCGCTATCATGGGGTGGATGAATTCGTTTACCTCCAAGACATAAAAAACACGAGAGACGTGGTAGTTAACTTGGGAAAGGCTCCTAGAGAAAAAATAGCATAAAATGGTGTAATGTAGATTAAACTTGCCTCGTTAGCATGTTAGGTGGAGCGCCGCCACAACATTTCTAGACTCAACTAGGCGATTAAAGGTTCTGCAGGCTTCAGCTGTCTTTACTTTCACTTTGCTCTCCCCTCAATGGGATGTCGTTTCGTCGAGGAGCTTAAATTCTTTCCCAATCATCGAGAGAACAGATGGACAATGGCAACCTTGACTGAAACAGTTGAAAGCTGCAAAAATCCTTGGAACCAGAAATGCAAGAAAACAGACATTGAAGTCTACATCTACTACAGAAACAAGCGTCTCCCCATCTGCAGGAAATGCTGGATCACTATCGCAGAAAAGGACATTGAATGGTAAAACAGGTGTGACGCCAAACTTTTCACGCTAGGACACGTTGACCACGGAAACGGTTGGAGCTGAGACAAGGATTTTTGATTCAGAACTTTAATATATCACTAGTGATGTTTCTACTGAGGTTGGGCTGCAGCAAATGAGTATACTAACTAAAGGCAGAACATTGGGAGTACCCCGTGGTCTTCTCAGATTTCTTGTTCTAAAAATGCTTAGTGAAAAACCTATGTCTGGAGCAGAAATTATTCAAGAAATCGAAGAACAAACTAAAAGTTGGAAGCCAAGCCCAGGGTCAATATATCCCTTATTGTCTTGGATGCTAAAAAGGGGATTCACCGAAGAGCTGCCAAGAGACGAGCTAGGGTCCAAACGTTATTGTTACACTGAAAAAGGAAAAGAGTTCTTTAAACAGCAAATAGAAGTTGCAAACGATTTCATGGACAAAATCGCGTTCCTCTTGCCTATGCTAGTTGGCGGCTTCAACTTTGGAAACAGCAACAAGAAAGCGTTACTATCAAAGGAGTCTGCCAAAAGACTGGTAAAATCGTTTGTCTCGTTACGCAAAAATCTGGACAGCCTATCTGAAGAAGATGCTCGGGAACTTTCTGAAATTCTAGCCGAAAGCACTCTCAAGATTGAGAATGTTGTTCAGAGAGTCGAGAACGGAAAATAGGACAGAATAGAAAAAATGGGTTTTATGGTGGGTGAATTGTTTTGGGTTTGAAAACTAGTTTTATGATTGCATGGCGCTCGTTATCCAGAAGAAAAACAAAGAACCTCAGCGCAATCTTGGCTGTGACTTTAGGAGTCACGTTGCTTGTAGGAATCACAATAACAACTGATACGCTAGAGAACGCTTTCATAACAAGTATTGTTCAAGGAGAAGGAGAAGTTGACCTCAGAGTAATGAACATCACTCAAGGCGGATACCTAAGCATTGCGGACCAAGAAACCGTAAACAGTCTAGTTCCTGACGCCTTAGGAGTGATGCCTGAATTATCCGCCGACCTCCCCGCAATGATATCCAGCCAATTTGACCCAAAGATGACTCTTTCGGGAATTCCAACAGATTATCCCAGCGTCTTTGGAACCTTTTTTGACTGGAAAACCGGAAATCAGATGGACCTTGATAAGCTCTTAGCTGATAACAGAAGCATCCTGATATCTAGTGACCAAGCCAAAACATTTGGACTGACCGAAGACTCATCGTTGCCTGTGACCTTAACAACGGAATTCACCAACCTTTCAACCATTGTTGTACCTCCGGTTGTTCCTTTGTCTGATTGGATGGTTAACGCTAACTTCACAAACACCAGCTTTGTTCTAAACAGCAGCGATTCGGGTCTAAGCCTTGAAATTGAGCCACTTAACTTCACTAGCATGGTGACGGTTTACACCATTAACTGCCCACAACTGAATATGTCAAACTACTCCTACGTCAACGTAACAGCCACAGGAACCCCTAACACCGGTGTTCTGCTAGGTTTTTCTTTAGATGACGGAAGCACCTTTGATGTGGCAAACATCACCAACATTGTCAGTCTTAATAATTCAACTTTTGACTTAACTCCCTATGCCGGAAAATTTCTGAGAGGAGACGCCTACCTAACAATCGTAAGTCTTAACGGAACAAAAGCCAGCATCGACATTTCAGAGATTGCCTTTGAAACTCTAACACCTAATGGCACCCAAAGAGTACCCATAGTCTCGTTTACTCCTGAAATTTCAAAAATAGACATGAACGTTGTTGGCATTTTCGATTCTAACCGTCCCGGAATTGGCTCCCAATACAGAGGAGGCATAATCAGGCTAGATTATCTACAACAGTGGCTGAGTTTACAGGACCCAAAAAGAGAGACAGACCTGATAAGCACATTTCTAGTTAGCTACAAACCTGATCACTTTACTTTAGAAATAGACGAAGACTTTCTGCGAAATAAACTGGAACAGGTAGAAAACTCCATTCCCGAAGAAGTTAATCCGAATACAGGGAATGCACAAAAAATTTACCAAGTTACTTCAAATCGGCTCGACTTCATAGACTTTGCCCAGTTCTTTATCACAATAATGAGCACAATGCTGACAGCCTTAGGTTTTCTGATCACATTAACTGGCATTCTGCTAATTACCAACGTTCAGTTGATGAGCGTAGAAGACAGAGAATTTCAAACAGGAGTTCTACGAGCAGTAGGCGCCAATCGCGGAGGAATTTTCCAGTCAATAATAATCGAAAACCTGTTCCAAGGAATAATGGGCGGAATATTAGGTCTAATAGGCGGATTAGCGTTTGGTCAAGCCGTAGCCATGTATCTTGTAAGCCTCTTTGGAACTGGCGAACTTAGTATTCAACCAGTTGTTTCTGAACAGGCAGTTATTTTGTCAGTGATTATCGGCGTAGTCCTAAGCATAATAACAGGAATTCTTCCAGCGCTAAGGGCATCTCGAGTTAAAATTGTAGAAGCGCTTCGGGGAATAAAGGTAGAATTTAAAGAAAAATCCAGCCGAAACCTGGCAGCATTAGGGATTTTAGCGGTTATCGGCGGAATCGTTCTTCTTCTAAACAATGGAATATTCGATGAAAACTATCAGGTCTTTTGGGTTCGGGAGGGCTGGGACACTCTAGATGAGTGGAGATTCCTGATGATGGGATTCGGGCTATTAACTGGAGGTTTAGGCCTTATCCTCTCTAAATTTGTGGACAGGGTTAAAGCTTTCAACATAACAGCAATCACCCTTTGGGGTATCCCCTCAGTACTATTCGTTGTAGGTATGGGAAACTGGGTAAAAGACATTTCAGGTTTATCCATTGACATCTTGATTTTGGGAATTATGGAAATAATGATTGGGTCAATCCTGTTTGTTGCACTAAATCTGCCCATTTTAATGCGGGGTCTTAGGGGTGTTCTAATAAAAATACGGGGAGTAAAGGGCGTAGCCCAAATATCTCCATCATTGATTTCGTCACACATTACCCGGTCAACACTAACATTTGCCATCTTCGCAGTCATACTAACCCTAAACGTGCTGGTGGCAACATTGATTCCCACAAGCTTAGGAACAGCAGTTCAACTTGAAAAAGACTCCCATGGTGTTGACATTGCAATATTCCTAAACAAACCCGAAGCAATAATCCCCGGCACCTCATTTACAGACCAAGTCTACAAACTTGACGACCGAATAACAGACATAATTGGTTTCAAAACCTTTAGTCCAGGTCAAGACTTCACAAAGTTTGTTGCTATACAAAATCCTCTTTCGCCAGATTTTGATGCCGCAACAGGTTTTCTTCCTATCAGAATCGGAGAATTTAAATCTGAACAAATTCGGGGAAATGCTTCAGACTATTCGGATCCCAATTGGCGTTACCCATTCTATCTAAGCGGTCTACCTGATGGATTACGTGAATCTTCCCTTTCAGATCTTTCTGATGATGAACTTCAAGAGTTATCCAAGAAAGCGTGGGACCAATTCTTTAACACTGAATACGAGATGCCGGCATACAATGTTACATCTGTTTTGCTTTCAATATTTTCTGGAGAAACCGACATTTCTGAACTTAACTTTGGAGGCGGAGATTCTGGATTTGTTGGCGGCTCAGAAGACCCACTTGAAGGAGTTGCCGTCTTAAAGGATGACAATGGAAACGTTATCGAAAATCCAATAGTCTTCACGGACTCGTTTGTTTTGCCTCTAGGAATGCAAATCTGGATACCCATGAACACCTCAAATGGGCTCCCACAGTATCAGGCGTTCACTATTGGAGGAAGCCTTGACAGTCAACGTGCTGGAGGATTTCCGTTGGCTGCCAGTTTAAGTATTGGGTCAGGGGACCTTGATTTTCAATCAATTTTAGGAACATTGTACCTGCCTGAGTATTGGTCAAACCAAACAAATTACCTGGGTGAAGCAGACGGTAAGACACTAACATCTAGGGAAGAAGACCAATACAACGCCTATTTGATAAAAACCAGTCTGCCGATTGATGATCCCCAGATGGAAGACATATCCCAAAAAATTGAAGAGTTCACAAACACGAACGGTGAAGGATATCGCTTTTTGGCGGATGACAACTTCTTTGTTGCAAGTTCCAGTCTGACATACTCTAGAATTGAAGAGACGCTAGAACTTACAGACCGAATAGGCTCTTTCCTGCAAATCTACGTTACATTTGGGTTAGTAATCGGCGCAGTAGGAATGGGAGTCATTTCGGTTCGAAACGTTTCTGAAAGAAAACGAGAAATCGGAATGATGCGAGCAATAGGATTTCCCCGAGCCCAAGTGATTCTTTCAGTTCTCCTTGAACTTGTAGTGCTAGGAATAATCGGATTACTAATCGGCACGGCTAACGGGTTGCTAGTAAGTGTAGGATTCGCTAACATGCAGGGTGTAACACTGGTAATTCCATGGAAAGACATTGGACTGTATCTTTCAATTATTGTTCTCATAGCCTTAGGCTCCGGGTCACTTCCGGCGCTTGTGGCTTCAAGAATTCCCCCAGCAGAAGCATTGAGGTATGTAGGATGAAGAAGACAAACAAAAAAGAAACAGCTTCTCAAAAAGATATCCTTTCAATTTCGGACTTACATAAAAAATACAATAAAGGAAAATCCAACGAGGTTCATGCTCTAAAAGGAATAGATCTGACTGTCAAAAAGGGAGACATGATGGCTATTATGGGTCCCTCTGGATGCGGAAA
>CAZYJH010000096.1:1395-6853 GCA_964647775.1 uncultured Candidatus Bathyarchaeia archaeon | reverse complement strand
GATAAATGGAATGAACGAGAAAAACAGTTTAGACCCTTAGAAATTTAGGATGTGAAATGAAATGCCGATAATAGAGAAAGTTGCATGGGATTTTGCAGGCGCAGACGATATAGCTTACAGATTTCCCAACCTCTCCCTGAAGTATGGAAGCCAAGTAATCGTCAAGGAGAACCAGTGGGCTGTCTTCTTCCGCGACGGCAAAGCCTACGACGTTTTCGGTCCAGGTAGACACACCATCACCAGCAACAACGTTCCTCTCCTAACCGGGGCACTCAAGGCGCTGAGGATAATCGGCGACATCTTCGAGTGCGAAGTCGTTTTTGTTAGTAACAGCCAGTTCAAAGGAAAATTTGGCGGACAAGCATACAGTGCGCCCAGCGGAAACATCCAGTATCAGGCAGAACTCGGATACTACGGATATCTGCTCTACAAGGTGGAGGACCCGAAACTGTTTGTCATCGAGTTTTTCGGCAACCGCGGAGCCAGCACATCAGTTGACATAGAAGGATACATTCGCGGATTCATCAACGAGCGGGTCATAGACGAGATTGCTCACCACGACATCTTCAATGTAGTCAAGAACGTGGACGAAACCACAGACAAAGTTACCTTGGTGATAAAGGATGAGGCAGCAAGGATAGGACTCAAAATCATAGACGCCGTCTTTGAGGGCGTCAAAATCCCAGAGGAGGCAAGACGCTTCGCCACAACCATGGGACAACAAGCCATGACCCTGCAGTACATGAAAGAAACAACCGCGGAGATTCCAGAAGGAGGCGGAGGAGCCGCCGCAGCCGGCATAGGCGCAGGCGTTGGAATAGCCATGGGAACAGCCCTAGGAAAAGCCATGCAGCCGTCACAACAGGGCGGAGGCGCGCCTCAGCAGGTGGTGCTTTGCCCGAACTGCGGAGCCCAGAACGTTGCTGGAACCAAATTCTGTGGCAACTGCGGAAAGAGTCTTGCTCCAGTAGCTAAAGTTACTTGCCCGAAGTGCGGAGCGGAGATGCCGGCGACCATGAAGTTCTGTGGCAACTGCGGGTCTCCCCTGAAGCCGGAGGAAATCGAGTGCCCAAAATGTAAGGCAAAGAATTTGTCCACCAACAAGTTCTGCGGTAGCTGCGGCAGCACTCTGCAGTAACCCACTTTTTTATAGGGGGCAGTGGGCAACAGAGCATCGGCTTGAGTTGTTTGCAAGTTCTGAGACACCTAAGCGCTTTTTTTCCACAGAACATGCTATTGCCGATTGGTTAGCCATGACTAGGAAAAAATCCCTAACGAAACTGAAAAGTTTAGATAAAAAGCAAAGCAGCGTCGAAGAAATTTTGGAATCGTTAAGGAGTGTTGGGGATGATGTTGAGCAGATTGTTAAGTTAACTTCAGATGAGAAACGTTTGGTGGCAGAGCTACTTTCTTCGCTGAAAAGTGTGCCACACCAGATGTTCTCAATTCCAGTTTCCACATCCGAGCTTCCCTTCGGAATAGGAGCATTCACCCAAGCGCACATAGACTCTACAGGACACTTGATTTTGGCGTCTGAAGATGGAAACTTGGAAGTCAAGGATCTTAGTGAAGCAAAAAACCGTGACCTCATGATGGCAGTGGTTGGTGACATTGTACCTAAATTCAAAGACTTTGCCAGTCAAATCGCAGAAGAGAAGCTTCAGAAGTCTTCACAAGTCCAAGAGATACCTCCACCCGAGCCGTTTCATCTAATCCCTATGGAGGAAGAAGTGCCCTTTGAGTTGCCTGTCGTAGATGTCCAGAGCGTGGAGGAAGAGGTACCCTTTGAATTGCCCAGTTCAGAAGTTGAGTCTGTTCCTGAGGAAGTGCCCGTTTATTCGGTGGAGGAAAAAGCCAAGATTGAGGAAGCTGCCGCGGAGACTTTGAACGATTTGGAGACGCTCGGTAATGAAGTGTTTAATCAATCGCCTGTTAGCGTTTACTTTGATGATTGGCTGGTGCACCTTCGGCAGGTTATTTTAGGGTTTGAATCCAGCGACGTCATAAGCGTAGATGAAGCTTTCACGGATGAGTGCGAACAAATATTCAGGGACATCGAAGAGGAGCTTGCCAGTAGGCTGCTGAAGGAAGCTGAACTTGAAGCCTCGGCAAAGACATTGGCAGAGAAAAGGCATATTCTGGGGGAGATGGATGCGGAATATGCTGCCCAAACCAAATACCTGAAAGTGAGAGGAAAGAGTGCTATCGACTTCTTAATCAAAAACGTGCAGCGCCTAGAAGAGGACTTGGAGAAAATACAGCAAACTAGAACGTTTAATCCCATCAAGAGAATCGCCAAAGAACAAAAACGGTATAGCGTCACCAAGAAATTGAAGGCTGCAAAACAGAGGTTGGCGTTAGCGATGCAAAATTCGTCTGTTGAGCAGGAAAAACTTGAGGAGATGGACTCTGAATATGCCATCCAAACCAGAAGCCTCAAAGTTAAAGAAAAGAACTCGATGGACGCCTTAATCAAAAACGTTAACGAATTAGAAGAAGAACTTGCCAAAATACGGCAAACTAGAACGCTTAATCCCATCAAAAGAATCGCCAAAGAACAGCAACTAACAGAAGTAACCGAGGAATTGAACACTGCAAAACAGAAGCTGGCATTGGCGGCTCAGAATTCCACGGTTGAACAGAAGAGAATTCAGGACGAATACGAGCAAAAGAAGCAAACCACAATCAAGAATGTGCTGAGTTTAGAAAAGGAAATCGCGACCAAAAAAGCCGACAACTCTTTAGAGGCAAGAAAAGCGGCAACTAAGGCTTTGGCAAAGGCAGTGAAGTCACTTATCAAAAGGAACACTGAACCAGCAGAGTCCACCTGAAAAACATACAAGTCATCTAATAGGTTAACAGCTACAAGCGTTTGACTTTCGCGAATCCATTTATTGAGTAACTTCGGTTTTTCTTCATGTTTCTGTTTTGGTTTTGTTGTATTCTGTGTCTAGGATTTTGCGGAATACGTTGATGTCGATTCCGAAGTTTTCGCAGACCTCAACGATGCTGGAAGCGTAGACGCGGAAGATTTCTTCGATTGTTTTTCGCACCAACTCGGAAGGAATCTCTTCTGTGGGTTTAAGAAAAAGGATGAACCATCTTCCAAGGTTTGTGGGAACGTACCATTTGATTCTTACTTTTCTTTTTCCTGTTGTAACCTGCTCCATTCCCTCTTCTAGAATGCCCGCTGAAACCATCCGCTTCAGGTACTTGATTATGGACTTGTTCGAGTAAGATGTTCCGTTGATGAAGTCTCTTTGGTATGTTCGCCCATCCAGCGCCATGTTCATTAGAAGACTTTTGCCCACCTTAGACTGGAGGACACTCCAGATTAGCCTACGCTTTTCAGTTTCTAAGGGAAACGGAAGAATGTAATGCCAAACGTCTTTGTCCCCCATCTTAGAGCACTAACCTACGCTCCTATAATTGTGAGTGAATGTTAATAAGATTCCCGTTATACTCTAGATTCAGAATTCTTATTAGACAATAAACCAACATCTTTTCAGCGTGAATTCGACTATGAAGCTGGATTCCAGACAAACTGTTCTCATTGGCTTCGCAATTGCTGTCCTACTCTTGAGTGTCACCGTAGCAGCCGCTGACGAGACGGAATATCAGGTTGAATCCACAAACGTTCAAATATACAGGGATGGACTGGTTCGCGTCACCCAAACCTTGACTGTGAACGAGACGATTGCGGCGGTAACTGTGCCGCTTCTGAATTCGTCATCTGACAATTTTATTGTGCTTGACGAGAACCAGACTGTTTTGGATTATGAAGTAGACGCAAACAATTTGACTATTTTGACTTTGGGAGCTACGGAAGTTACGCTTCAGTATGACACCCATTCTTTGACAATGAAACATGGCGAGTTGTGGACGTTCATTGTTGACACCCCATACAACATCACTGTCCAGCTGCCTGACGCCTCAACAGTGGTTTACCTCAGCGAAACGCCGACAGCAATAAACATGGAAGACAACCAAATAACATTGTTTCCTAGCCAATGGGAGATAAGTTACGTATTTCCGTTAAATCCACCCGCAGAGTTCCAGCTCAGCGACCTTACCGTCACGCCGCTTGAGGTCAAAGCAGGAGAAAAGGTTACTGTTTCGGTTAAAGTCACTAACGTGGGCGGTCAAAGCGGTTCTTATGCAGTTTCTCTGATGATAAATCAAACAATAGAGGACACCAAAACTGTGATTCTTGAAAAAGGGGCCTCAACCACAACAGAATTCAATGTCGTCAAACAAACACCGGCAACATACATTATCGAAATAGCTGGTTTAACCAGCAAATTCACAGTTACTGCAGAATCTTCAAACGGTGGCGGCTCTTCCAACGGGTTTCCCATCGAATATGTTGTCGTTGCGTTAGTTGCTGTGGCTGTAGTACTTGTTGCCGTATTCTTTTTTGTTAAGAAAAGAAGACCGGATGCTGAAAAAATCGTTAAGCTGCATCCTCACCTGAACAAGGAAGAACAGGATGTGATACAGTTTTTGGCTGAGAATGACGGAAAGGCCTTCGAGTCCCAGATAAGGGAACGGTTTCCGGGAATACCGCGAACAAGCCTCTGGAGACTGGTTAGACGTCTCGAAAAGCTGGGTATCGTTAAGGTAAAAAAGATTGGGCTTGAAAATCAGGTTGAGTTGAAGAAATAACTGGAAAAAGAAAAGGTGTTTTATGGGCTTTTTCCGCCGCCCATGTTGCCGTTGCCTTTACCGTTGCCTGCTAATCCATTACCGTTTCCTTGTCCCTGTCCGTTTCCGCCTCCGTGGCGCCCGAACTCCTCGGTTATTGCATTATCCATTTTATTTGCCATTTTGCTGAAGTCTTTCAAGGCTTTGATTGCATGGTTGATGTCGTTTGCGTCTTGAGCGTTTTGAATCATCTCTTGGAGTTGTGCCATGAATTCTTCCGCATCTGCGTAACCGAGCGCCTGAGCTACTGCGTCAACGTCTATGTTTTCATCCGATGCTTGCCCAAACATTTGTCTGAATCGTTCCCTGTATTGGCGTGCATGAACAAGGTAACTTTGTATTCTTCCAGGGTTCAGGTCTTTCGCGATTGCCCTTAGTTCTCCGCAGACATAGCTGATTATAGCGTTAGCCTCTATCAACGCGTCCTTAGCATCCTCAAGTTCGCCTGCGTCAAGTGCTGCCTGAGCCTCGTCTAGCAGTGCTTCTGCGTCAGTCAAGTTGCCCTCCAGTTCATGGCCGTCATCGATTAGCGCTTGAAGCTGAGTTATTCTGTCTCGGGAGCGGTCTATAGCTTCTTGGATTACATACGCGTCTAGTATCTCGTCTGTTTCGATGCCTGCATCGAATAGTATATCGTTGATTGATCTTAGGACGTCACGGAATATTGCTAGTGCTTCTCGTGCGTTGTCGATGGCATCTTCATATTCGTCAGCCTCTAATGATTGGTTAGCGGTAGTCAGGTATGTCCAGCCTT
>CAZYJH010000096.1:0-1385 GCA_964647775.1 uncultured Candidatus Bathyarchaeia archaeon | reverse complement strand
CGTCAATCACTGCGGTTCCGTTAACTAGTGTGCCAGCTTCCACACAAAGCGAAACATTGCCGTAGAATTGCTCATCCAAGTCCGCGTCTAGGAGCATTTGCCATGCGGTGGTGTTTGCTTCCACCTGAGCCACTATTTCCATTACTGCCTCTTGTGCATTGGCAGCAACCTCTACCATTCGTTCAGCTTTGGTCTCAGTGTTTTGGGACGTAATGAATGCGGATGCTGGAGCCGCAATAACAATGACAGACAATAAAATTGCCAGAATCGCCATTTTACTTCTTTTCAAACTTTGTCACCATCCAGACATACCTGTTAAACCGTAAGTTAAGGGACACTACGGTATACGCGTTCCAAAAAATGAAACGCTTATTCCAACAAAAACTAAGCCCGAAACCGCTTTAATGCTTTTATCTAACCATCCAATTACTGTAAACGATTAAAGAGGAAACCTGAGTCATGCCCGAAAAAATCATTGGACACGGAACATGGTACGACAAAACCGCCACTGAAATCATAAAAAGAGAACAGAAACTAGGCAGAAGCCTAGACCTGATCAGAACAGAAAGCGGTCTAGGAGCATCAGGTTTCCCGCACATCGGCAGTTTCGCTGACTGCGCCAGATCCTACGCCGTAACATTAGCTCTTCAGGAGCAGGGATACAAGTCAGAGTACATAGCCTTCGCCGATGACTTGGACGGCTTAAGGAAGGTTCCAGCTGGGCTTCCCAAGTCGCTGAGCAAATATTTGGGCTACCCGGTGACGTCGATTCCAGACCTTCACGGTTGCCATGGAAGCTTCGGCGAGCACATGACTAGTTTACTTTTGGAGTCCTTGGACAAGAGCGGAATAAAGTACAGTTTCATGTCTGCTAGGCAGTCCTACGAGAAGGGGCTCTTCAAAGATGAGGTTAAGACGATACTCATGAACGCTCAGAGGGTGGGAGAGATTGTTCAGGAGGAGGTGGGGCAGGAAAAATTTGTGGACGTTCTTCCCTACTTTCCGATATGTGCGAACTGCGGCAGAATCTACACCACCAAGGCTCACACGTTTTTTCCAGACGAAAACAAGGTTCTGTACAGCTGCGAAGGAATGGAAGTTAGGAAGAAGTGGCTGGAAGGCTGCGGACACAAAGGCGAGGCTGACATCCGAAAGGCAGAAGGAAAACTTGGATGGAAAGTCGAGTTTGCAGCCAGATGGAAAGCATTGGACATTCGTTTTGAGCCCTACGGGAAGGACATTGCAGACTCGGTGAGGGTGAATGACCGGATATGCCAAGAAATCTTTGGGTGGTCGCCTCCATCTCATGCCCGTTACGAGATGTACCTGGATAAGAGCGGAAAAAAGATCAGCAAATCGGCTGGAAACGTTTTCACTCCGCAGGT
>CAZYJH010000095.1:0-6855 GCA_964647775.1 uncultured Candidatus Bathyarchaeia archaeon | reverse complement strand
TGGGTTTGCAGATACATGAAAGCCCACGAATGAACGAATTCTCCACGTTTCCCCTGAAAGAACATAATGTTGTGACGGTTGAGCCTGGACTCTACGACCCGCAGATAGGCGGAGTAAGATTAGAGGACACCATAGAAGTCACAAAGTCTGGATACAGCAACCTGACGAACCTGGAGACGCAACTAGAAATCTGAAAGGGTTGTCAGCCTCCGGTCATAAGCGACATCAAGATAACGTTGTCGCCGTCAGACAGTTTTGCGTCCAAGTCGCCGAGCTGCCCAATGAATATGCCGTTTATGGTGACGGAAAAGCCTGTTTTTATTTTTTTCACACCGGGTTCATACACTTCTTTTCTGAAGGGTGCGCCGTGGATTCCAGCAAGCTTGTTAAGTAAATCAGAGAGGGATGCGCCTTCTTCCAGTTCGAAATGTTCCTCTTTTTTGTTTAGCATGTTCTTGATGAAGCCGAGGTATTGAACTCTGACCTTCAAGTCTTTTTCACCAGCAATTCTCAGTTGATTCAACGCAACCGTAGATGCTATATATGTATCGCAGTAACCTGAAGAAGAATCTTACTTATCTAGTCATGTTGCCCCTGTGCAGTATCGACGATTGTGTTGTTAAACATGTGTCAACGACGTTGCGTTATGCATTGCAAATAACATCGTGCACGAAAAATAAATTGCCACAAAAAACCACACAGTAATGGTTGTTTTTAAGTCAAAAGATAAAGATTAATATTCGGCTACACATATCCATAATTCTCTCCAAATGTGATAAGGGAGGATTAAGTTGAGTTTCACTAAACGAATTCTTTACGTAGACTTAACAACCGGAAAAACTGAAGTCAAACCCCTGAACATGAAACTGGCTAAAGAATACATCGGAGGCATAGGACTTGGAATGAAACTGTGGCTAGACCACTCCAAGGCAGGTGTCGACCCATTCAGCCCCGAGAACCCCCTGATTTTCATGACAGGACCCCTAACAGGAACCATGGCTCCCTCAGCGGGAAACAGCTATGCAGTGGTTTCCAAATCACCGCTAACTGGAACAATCGGTGAGTCAAAAGCCCATGGCTTCTTTGGACCTGAAATAAAACGGGCAGGCTACGATGTCATTATATTCACGGGCAAAGCTGAGAAACTGGTTTACGCATGGATTGACGATAATTCTGTTCAGCTTCTTGACGCCGAGCATCTTAGAGGCAAGTCGCCTGGAGAGACGGATGAAACAATCAGAGAGGAGCTGGGCGATTTCTACATTCGCGTGTCAGCCATAGGCGAGGCTGGAGAAAAACTGAGTCGGATCGGCTGCATAATCAACGATGAGTACCGTGCCATCGGAAGGGGCGGCATGGGCGCCGTTATGGGTTCCAAGAACCTGAAGGCGGTTGCTGTTCGCGGAACAAATGACGTGAGCGTTGCTAACATGGACGAGTTCAAGGAGTTCGTGAGAACTGTCTACGAACGTATGAAAGGACCTGCCACACGAAAATATAGGACTCTGGGCACTCCTGAGAACGTTCTTGTCTTGAATGCTTTGGCGGCTTTGGCTACCCGAAACTTCACCAACGCAACCTTTGAGGGCGCCGAGAAAGTCAGCGGCGAATACCTGAGTGAGCATTACGTTAAGAAGATTATTGGGTGCGCAACCTGTGGTATGCGCTGTGACCACATTGCTGTGGTTCCTGAAGGAGCTTACAAGGGCAGCACATCCCGTGTCGAGTTTGAGTGCCTGTGGTCTTGTGGTCCCCTCTGTGGCGTTGACCGCCTAGATGCGATTATTGAGGCTATCCGACTGGCTGACTACTATGGCCTGGACGGAATCTCCATCGGCGTAGTCGTGGCTATGGCTATGGACTGTTACGAGCATGGACTCATCACCGACAAGGACACAGACGGCTTGAAACTTAATTTCGGCAATCATGAGGCGCTTGTGGAAGCGATTAAACGAATCGGCACCCGAACTGGCTGGTTCGGCGACACCTTTGCTGAAGGAACCAAACGAGCAGCCGAAATAATTGGCGGAGACGCATACAAATACGCTAACCACATCAAAGGAATGGAGTTGCCGGGCTACGACCTCAGGACACTGCAGACTGCTGCTTTGGGTTTCTCGGTTTCGTTCCGTGGCGCCTGTCACCTCAGATCGGGAGCTTACTCGCCTGACGTTAAAGGGTCGGTGGACCGCTTTAAGATTGAGGCTGGAAGAGGAAAGCTGGTTATGGACGGCGAAGACCTCTACAATGTTGTTGACTCTTTGATTTTGTGCAAGTTCAGCCGTGGAGTCATGTATGATGGACTCAAGGACATGGCAAAATATTACCGTTTGGCGACTGGAATACCGATGACTGCTGAGGAGCTGATATTGGCTGGTGAAAGGATCAACAATCTTGCTAGGGTTATCAACATCCGTGAGGGCGGAGGAACACGAAATGAGGATACTCTGCCGTGGAAGATCTTCAATTTCCCAGTGCCTGACGATTGTATGGCGAAGGGCGTTCATGTAAAGCATAGAGAATTCGAAGTCGGCTTGGATGACTATTATGCGGTGCGCGGCTGGAACAAGGACGGCATTCCTACGCCAGAGAAACTCAAAGAATTGGGATTAGAGGACCTTATCCCCATTGTAGAAGAGAAGATGAAGTCTTTGAAAAAGAAAGCATGATGGAGGAAAAGACAGATGCCAACTATTCATGAAAAAAAGTTTGTCTCCGGAGACCCCGCTAAGTGCATAGGCTGCTGCGTCTGCGAATACGCATGCTCAATGAAACATGAAAACACCTTTAACCCAACCAAATCTAGAATCCGAGCAGTCCGCCTGAATTCCTTCGTGAATTTGGCGGTTTCCTGCAGGCTCTGTGAAGACCCTCCATGCGTTGCCGCGTGCCCCCGAGATGCGTTGCAACAGTCGGAAGAGAATGGCATCATCCTGGTTGACGAGGACAAATGCAACGGTTGTGGCTGGTGTGTCGAAGCCTGTGACTATGGCGCCATTCAGTTGCATCCTGAAACAAAGAAGGTTTTCACCTGTGACCTCTGTGACGGTGAACCCAGCTGTGTGGAGTGGTGCCCTGAAGAGGCTCTGGACTTTACAACAAAGGATATTGTCTCGCAGAAAGCCAGAATCGGCGCTGTCAAGAAGCTGTTCCAGGAATCTCTGAAGGGCGCGAAGTAGCGCAGAAAGTTTCGGTGACAGACAGTTCCGTTTAACGGTTGTTTGTTTTATTGGACGGTCTGTACCCTGTAAGAAGTTGGAGTCTGGACAGGTAAGGACTCTAACTTGAACATTCTTTTTATTTTCTGAATCTTTGAGGGCAATTCTTTTACGTTCTATCAAACTGAAGTAAGGAGAAGAGGAGTCAAAGAGGCATCAAGGAGAAAGGAAACATGAAATCGGAAGTTGCCACTTGGACGCGCCCATTTCTTCATGAACTTCTGGAAGAGATACCTAAAGACGTGGAATCGTTGATTGATGTGGGTTGCGGCAGAGGAATTGTTGGAGCCATGACCCGCATTTACAGAACCCCCAAAAGGTTGGTTGGCGTCGACATTTTTCAGGATTACATCAATTTCTGCAAAAAATACAGCATCTACGATGAGCTTCACTGCCTAGACCTGAGAAAAACGCCGCTGCCGTTTCAAAACCGCGAATTCTCTGTTGCCACCTGCATAGAGACGATAGAGCATTTGCCTAAAAGGCAGGGTGAACAGCTTCTGGAGGAGCTACACAGGATTGCGGATACTGTGATAGTGTCAACGCCCGCTTCCTTTTTTAGGCAGCCTAAAAGTCATGTTGGACGTAACCCGTTTCAGGCTCACGTTAGCAAATGGACAGTTGAGGACTTCAAGAAACGGGGCTACGACGTGAAGGGTGTGGGACCCATTGCCGTGCATAAGCTTGCGTTTCCAACAAGAAAGTTGACTTGTAGATTTCCGCAGCTTCACCAGTTTCTGTTGGCGAAAACAAAACGTGAGGAATGAGCAGAATAAGACTGCGGTTTATGGAAGAATCTTCAGTAGATTGTTTGCCAAGTTTTTTGCTGTTTGTTTGAGTTTCGGTGTTAAGCCTTCTCCGAAGCGGGTGTCTTGGGGTTGAATCACTAGGAGGGCGATTTTGGCTCCTGTGGTCTTTGTGAGGTAGTCGCAGAAGATTCTGAGGGGCAGCGTATGTGTTGAAATTGATGTTGTTCTCATTAGCTGTTTTGTTTCGGCAAGCTGTGGGGTTCCGGGTTCCTTGTTTATTATGGCTGCGTCAACCAAGAGAATGTGGGTGGGCTTGAAGTCGGTTATCTGCTGCATGAAGCTTTCGGGGATGGTTTCGGCTTCTATCAAAAAGACCTGCTCTGAAACCTTGCTCTGCAGCTTCCTCACTATTTCGACGCCAACGAAGTCGTCTCTGCGAAAGGGGTTACCTATACCCGCAACAACAACCCTCTCCGCTCCAGTGAGCCACTCTTTCAGGGATTGTTCGATGTCTACTGTCTGTTCTTCGGAGCCAGCCATGCCTACTCGACCTGTCACTTACTGGAAAGATTACGGAAGCACTTAAAATTTGTAGTTGCTCGGTTTTCCAGAAAATCAGACTCACAGCAAAAAAACGTCGATTTGCCAGTGTCCGCGTATAATGTTAAATATCGAGTTAGGTTAAACTTTGAAGCGAACAGTTACGGGGCAAAGTTGATGCTAGACATTAAACTGATTCGAGAGCATCCAGAAATCGTACGAAAGGACCTAGAAAAAAGATGCGAACCAGAAAAACTTGAGATGCTCAACAATCTCATCGACTATGATCTGCAGTGGAGAACGATGCTGAACGAAGCAAACGAGCTCCGACACAAACGCAAACTAATAACCGCAGAAGTAGCAAACCTGAAAAAACAAGGAAAAGAAGCCAGCAAACAGATCGAAGAAGCAAAAAACATTCCACAGCAGATAAAAAGTCTGGAAACTGAAGTTGCGGAATACAGAGAAAAGGCTGACCAGCTGCTGATGAAGCTTCCAAACATTCTGCATGAAAGTGTTCCCTTCGGTAAAGACGAGCACGACAATGTTGTTGAGCGGCTGGTGGGTAAGCCTCCAAAATTCGGTTTTACGCCCAAAAGCCACGTAGAAATCGCCTCAGATTTGGGTTTGATAGATTTTGAACGTGCAGCCAAAATTGCTGGCCATGGCTTCTATTACCTGAAGGGCGATTTGGCTCGGCTCGATTACGCCGTCATAACCTACACTATAGACCTGCTCAGAAGCAGAGGCTACACTCTGGTTGAGCCGCCTCTGATGATGCACAGGAAACCGTATCTGGGAGTCACAGACCTCGAATTCTTCGGCGACCAACTGTACAAGATAGAAGACGATAATCTGTACCTCATAGCCACAAGCGAGCATCCCATGGCAGCATCATACATGGATGAGGTCCTCCTTCACGAAGAGTTGCCTGTGAAGTATGTGGGAGTCAGCCCCTGCTTCAGAAAAGAGGTGGGCGCCCACGGCAAATACACGAAGGGCTTGTTCAGGGTGCATCAATTCAACAAAATCGAGCAGTTCATCTTCTGTCACCCCGACGACTCTTGGAAGTTCCATGAGGAGCTGCAAAAAAACAGTGAAGACCTCTACAAAGGCTTAGGACTACACTACCGTGTCGTAAACGTCTGCACCGGAGACATCGGAATAATCGCAGCCAAAAAATATGACATCGAAGTCTGGATGGCAGACAGCACCTACAGGGAAGCAGGCTCAAACAGCAACTGCACAGACTACCAAGCCCGAAGACTGAACATAAAATACAGAGAAAAAAGTGGTCAGTCTCCCGTCGGCTTCGTTCACACCCTAAACAACACCGCGCTTGCCACCAGCAGAACCTTGATTGCCATCCTCGAACAGTATCAGCAGAAAGACGGCTCAGTCATAATTCCTGAAGCTTTAAGACCTTTAATGGGCAACCTTGAAAGGCTTGAGTGAATCAAAAAGCCGAAGACTTTAATACTTCCCCGCTAAATCTTTTCCACTCACAATGAGGGACTCGGGTGTCGAAGAGAAAAGCACGCACTAAAGACAAGTGGCGAGACAAAAAATGGTACAAGGTAGTCTCTCCGCCATACTTCGGCGGTGTTGAGTTGGGAGACGTACCTTCAGACGATCCTAAGAAGCTTGTTGGAAGGATCATAGATGGTACTCTGTATGACATCACCAACGACTTTGCGCATCAGTATCTCAAAATGTATTTCAGAATTGAGGATGTTGAAGGCAAAACCGCCCGCACCGTCTTTAAGGGTCACGAATACTCGCGGGATTATCTGAGGAGTCTAGTTAGAAGGCGAACAACTCGGGTAGATGGAATCTTCAATCTATCCACCAAAGACGCTTACGGATTAACTCTGGCTGTTTCTGTTTTCACTCTTTCACGAATAAAAACCTCCCAAGAACATGAGGTACGCACGATCATGCAGAAGATCGTTAAAGAGAAGGCATTAACACTAACCTTTGACCAGTTCGTTCAAGAACTTGTCCTCGGCAAAATCGCTTCCGACATCTACAATGAGGCAAAGAAGATATCGCCTCTCCGTCATGTTGGTGTCAGAAAGTCGAAGCTCACACTTCAACCAGCAGCCTAAATGTCTGCCACAGTTCATCAATTGTTGTTGGCATAGTATTTGCGACGATGGATTCTGTTTTGTCCTTTATTCAGGTTCCTGTAGCATCTAATTGACCATGAAAACTGCAGTCTTGTTTACTTTATAGATTTTCTGAATCACTCATATAGTTTCTATTCATACTTTTGGGCGTTTATATTGTTGTTAGTTTTTTTGGTTCGAATTGCTAATTAGTATGTAGCGCCCAACATATTGATACAG
>CAZYJH010000094.1:0-6877 GCA_964647775.1 uncultured Candidatus Bathyarchaeia archaeon | reverse complement strand
GAGCATGCACCATGGGAAAAGCAGGTGATCCCATAAACATAGGCAAATTAGAGTCGTTTCTCGGAGACTGGGCTATGGAGAATGGGGTCAGGGAAGAGTTTGTAATCGAGGAGAAGGATCAGAAAGTTGCTGTTATTGGTTCGGGTCCAAGCGGTATTAGCTGCGCAGTTGACTTGAGAAAACATGGCTACAAGGTGACCATATTCGAGGCGCTTCACAAGGCTGGTGGAGTACTCCAGTATGGAATTCCCGAGTTCCGGTTGCCCAAAAAAGTTGTGGATAAGGAGCTTTCCTACCTGAAAGAAATCGGAGTGGACATAAGGCTTAACAACATTGTAGGCCAGAACATCTCATTCGACGAATTACGTGATGAGTATGACGCAATTTATATTGGTACAGGAGCAGGGGCTCCTTTCTTCGTGGGCATAGAAGGTGAAGAACTCAACGGAGTCTACTCAGCTAACGAATTCCTGATTAGAACAAATTTGATGAAAGCATACAATCCAGAATATGATACTCTTCTGTTCGTTGGAAAAAAGGTGGGAGTAATCGGCGCCGGCAACGTAGCAATGGACTCTGCCAGAAGCGCACTAAGAAACGGAGCTGAAGTGTATATCATGTATAGGCGGACTAAAGAGCATTCGCCAGCAAGAGAGGAGGAGCTGCGTCACGCTATGGAAGAGGGTATCCATTTCATGGAATTGGTTGCCCCGACGAAAATACTCGGAGAAAACGGCTGGGTCACGGGAATTGAACTTGTGAAAATGAAGCTTGGAGTACCAGATAAAAGCGGTAGGCCAAGGCCAGAGAAGATTGAGGGAAGCGAGTTCATCATGGAGTTAGATACTGTTGTGGAGGCCATCGGTACAACACCTAACAGGCTGTTTCTGAGAACAGTGCCAGAATTGAAGACAAAATCGCGGGGAATAATTGAGGCTGATGAGAACTTGAGGAATATTGAGGGCGTCTATGCTGGCGGTGACGCCATAAGTGGCGGAGCAACAGTTATTCAGGCATTAGGAGAAGGAAGGAAAGCGGCTAAATCGATACATGACTACTTGGCCGCACACTAAATTTCGAAAACAACCCAAAGACACGCACACAGCATTATTCCTTTGCGTTGGTCAGCAGGAAAAGGCAGCCAAAAACAGAGGTATATACTAAAGGCTACGGAATGAAAGCAATAACAAAAAGGTTCATCTGAGAGGCAGTTAGTTGACGTTTTAAGAATGAAGGGATTGAACATAAAAGAATCGAATAAGATGCGATTACTATTCTTTATTGCTGGTGTCTTGTCAGTTCAGGCTTTTTTCCTTTCCCTTGATTATAGTCAATGTCTACTTAATCTCAAGAGGGAAGACCAACTCAATATTGTTGAAGAGTTCGGCGATAGTAACAAAAAGTAGATGGAAAGGTGCCAAGAATGAATATACTGCGGAGAATCATGAGACGACTGCGGCGTAGCTTTCCGACAACTGATTTTATGAAACACAAACATGAGGAATGCGCCAACTTTGCGAATGGACGTTGCAACTTTTATCATATTACTGTGAACCCTAAAGGGAGCGCTTGCCCACATTTCAAAGCTAAAAACAAAAAAGCAGAAACTAAAACAACCAATACAGATGAGGAGAACTAGAAGATGAAATTATGTCATCTATACCCGATTTTGGGTTAGGCTTATGCGCACATGTTGGTTGAGCTAAAATTTAACTCCAAACCCAAAGATTTTCATTTCTGTCTTATGCAGCATAAGGTTTATTTTTATGCATATGCTCGCTTTAAGAGAACCTGAACGTGTGGAATGAATGGACGGTTAGGAAAATGGGAGAATGTAAACTTTGGAAAAAACGGTGAAGAATTAACTTTGTTGTCAGCCGATCACAAGGATCTGGGGCGAATCATGGTCTGTAGGGAGTGCTGGAAAAAGCTGCAGAGTGAAAATTGTATGGTGTGGGGCAGTAGCGGCTCAGGCGGCACATGTCCAAGCTGCAGCAGGTGAAAAGAGACTGAAATTTAACTTTTGAAATGGCAAAATCGGAAGTGTTTCACTTACAGGTTTTTCTGGTTAACTAGAATCCTTAAAAGCCTGTTTTGGTCTTGTTTGTGGGTGTGAGGTTTAGTTTAGAATGTCAAGTGTTGTGGTGGATGTTTCTGAGCTTCAAAGCTTTGACGGCGAAAGCGTGAAAGCTTTGGCGGACTTTCTGGAGAAGCGGTTAAGCGGAACTGTTAAGGCAGCAAAAAAAGAGGTGACTCTGGAGTTTGAGGAAGGAAAGGAAGCCTCCAGGTCATGTTTGCGGTTGCTTCTTCGAAAGTTTTTGCATAGAGAGGACTTGAAAGATGATTTTAGGGTTATTTCTGGCGGAGAAAACAGTTTCATAATGAAAGAGAGAAAAGAGTATTCTGAGTAGAAGCCTGTTTTGGATATTGATTTGGGCTTCATAACTCTTATCAGAAATTGTGGTCCATAACCTCAATCTAAAAGGTTAGATTGGGGTGTGTAACGATTTGGAAATATTGACGCGAAAGCTTTCGTCTAAGCGATGTATGACTTGTAAAGAAGCCAGCATTTCATCAAGAATCTATTGTATCAGGCTTGGGGAATACGTGGATGATGTAGTTTACTGTCCCTATTTTGAGCCAAGACCCATGGTTAAACTGCAGACAGTAACGTAGCCAACAGGAAAGGGAAGGGTCTAGGCTTTCCTCTTTTTCTTCTCAAAGAGACTGAATCTTCAAGAGTAGACCTCTGGATATCCACATTTTTTTGTCTGCATTTTTGCTTCCAGAAATGTGCGTTTGCTACCAATAACCAAGCCCTGTTCTGTAATTTCTTTCTCTGCAGATGGAACGTTGTCTCGAAAGTTTTAAGTGGGTAAGGAATTAAGCCTTATGTTCGAGGCGTGAAATGTTGAGAGACAGGAGTTTGGGTGTTCTATTTTTTGTTTTAAGCATAGTTGCCATGGTCGGGTATTTCTGGCTGCTTTTCCTGTCTCCAGAAGACCCGACGTACCTTGGAAAAACGCTCAGCGAATGGGCAATAATCATTCCCGTCATGATCATAGTTTACGCTGTCCTTATTGTGGTGGCATGGATAGGCTGGGCTTTGGCTTCCACGGCGCCGCCCCTACCCGTCACTGGGGAACCGTCAGAGAACTAAAAAAAGCTAACTAGTCCTTCACTTTACGAATCATAAAGAACGCCAAAACGGCAATCACCGTTGCAATTATTGGAACAGTGAAGACAAAGGGGTCTATCCCAAAAATTTGAGCTTGCCACATGTTTGTTCTTTCCACTTTTGTGCTGATAGCAAAATCGGGATCGGGATAAGACGAGTATGCTTCAACAAGAACGCCTGTGGATCTGTCCCAGTAGAACTGGGTCTGTGAGGTGTTCGCATAAACTATCTTTCGGGTTGCACCAGCGTAGCTTTTCTCTTTAACTTCACTGATTGTTATGTTGCCCTCAAGTGACGTGAAGTTTTCACCGGCATTCAGGTTTGCGGGTATAATGAAGCTGTCTCCGATTTGACCAGTCTCCAGATTCAGGGTATGGTTTTCACTGAGTTCTATTTTATCGGAATCTCTTGACGTGATTGTGACACTGATGTTTTTTCCTTCAACATCTGTAACTTCAATTTTGCTCCATGTTATGTCATGTCCTTCGGGAACATCGCCAGTAGCAGTTACATGGTATTCTATCCAGTATCCCTTTTTCACGCCCACTGCAATCTCCGCTGAAGCAACTGCCGAAAACAGCACAGTAACTAGAACAGCTAAGCAGATCAGATGCAATGCAATTCTTCTTTTCATACAGCACCACAACCAGATTATTGTCTCAGTTTTTATGGGTTACGGAACAATGGGAACATAATTAACTTTAGCGGAACCATGTCATGTCTATTCTTGAAGATTACCAAAATCGGGAGAACAATTTGAAAGCAAACAGATGTGGGCTATTTTTCGATGAAAACTTGGCTTTCTCCAGCCTCTTTTTCGATACGTATCACATGCTCCGCCTTCTCTGCAAAGGCTTCATTGTGGGTCACAGCAATTATCTGTTCGATAGCCTTCAGGCGGCTGACAGCCTCAGCTAACCTGTCCACGGAGCCGTCTTCTCTTCCCAGACTCTCTGTAGGCTCATCCAGCAGAAGCATGTAGAGTCCATGGCCAGTTCGTGACTGCATAATCAGCTGCCCCAAACCAATACGGTAAGCGAAGGCAAGCAGCGTCCGTTCTCCGCCAGAAAGGTTCGAAACTTCTCTTTGGTGTCCCTCTTCGCTGAATACGAAAGGCGAGTAGGTCTCGTCAATTTCGATGTTCAATGCTGGTCCCGCGTATCCGACTAGGCTATCTAGCACCTGCTGAACAGCGCGTTGAAGGTATGTGACGAATTCGCTTCTAAGTTTAGGCTGCACACTTCTGTAGGCAGCTCTTATCCGGTCTACGATTCCAAGAAGTTTACCGATTTTTTCTTTTCGTTCAATCTTATTTTGAGCGTTTTCCAGCCTTTCCTTCAGTTCATCTACCCGCAACGCAAGATCAGCTTTTCTCTGCTCCAGACGCTCCATTTCATGCTTGGCGTTGAGGTGCTCAGTGAAAGCGTTTTCTTTCAGTTTTCGCGCAGACTCCAATTCAGTAACATCAAATTTGGCTATCTCCTCCCGCGTCTCGTCAAGCTGCTCCTGAAGCGTCATCTCCTGTGTCTGTGCCTCTTCGGCTTCGGCAGCGATTTTAGTCAGGGTCTCCTGCTTTTCTGTAACCTGACCAGTTATGTCTCCGATTCGGGGAATAAGCTGCTGCAGATTCGAGAAGGCAAGGTTGACGGTGCTGTGGAGACTCTTCAGTTTTTCATGATTCTGCTGCAGTTCCGTCAGCTTTTTTGTGCGTTCAGCTTTTTCTTGTTGAAAGTTTTCGAGCATGCTTTTCTTGTAGTCTCCGGTGAGGTCTTGCAGGCAGGTGGGGCACTTGTTTTCCGTTTTTAGGTTTGACAGCCTTTTTTGAGATGTTTCCATCTCTCTTTTTGTGGCTTCCTGTTCACCGGCTATGCTCCTCAGTTGTTCTTCAAGGGCAAAAAGATGGTTTCGCAGCTCATCCATTGACTTGTCTGCTTCCAAGCCAGCTTCCTGAAGAGCAGCACGATGGGACTTCTCCTTTGTTAGCATCTGCTGCAAGAGCTTCTCTAGCTCATCAAGGCGCCTCTTGCTTGCTTCGATTTGGTCAGCAAGTTCTCTGAACCGTTTCTTGAGGTTAACAATGTTTGTTTGAATCTGAACCTCTCTTCTCTGCAGATCCTCTGTTGTTTTTCTAAAGTCCTCTAGCCCCTCAAGGTTTAAGGTTGCCTCTTCAAGAACTGATTCGGCTTGTGCAAGTTTTTTCTTCGCGTCCCCGAGTTGAGTTGTTACTGACGAAAACTCTTCAACTGCGCTGTTGTAGTCTTCCTCAAGCTTGTTGATGCGGATTACGTCTGCGTCCCGTTCAAGAACATTCTGCTCAACCGTGTATTCTTTCTCAAACTGCCGCAACTCACTCCAAGCCGTTTCATAGTTAGAAAGCTCGAACAGCTGATCAAGTTTTGTTTGGCGCTGCCTCGGCGTTATGTCCAGCAGTTCTTTGAGGTGTTCTTGGCGCACCCAGACAACTTCTCGGAAAATGTTTTTGTCTAGCCCAGTTAGAGCCTTCAGCTCCTCGGCGACTGCATCGTTTTTTGTGTCTGCAACAAGTCTGCCGTCTCGATATAATCTGAGTTGGTCAATGTCTTGGCTGATGCCTTTTCCGCGTCTGTGAAGGGCTCGTTGAATCTTGTAGGTTCTGCCGTTATGAACAAAAACTGCCGTTACTTTCCCGTGGTCAGCGCCTTCTCTGAGCAGATAATCGTAGCTTCTGCCCAGCGGGTCTCCGAAGAGCACAAAATCGAAGGCGTAAAGAACAGTGGATTTTCCCTGCCCCAGACCGCCCACCAGACAGTTGAATCCGTTAACGAAGGGGACAACTGTTTTGACGTGAGACCTGATGTTCTCCAGCTGCAGAGACTCCAGCTTCAAAGAAACGCCTCCAGCTTCTCCTTCACCTTCGTTTCCCGCTTCTCCACCAAAGGACCAATCAAATCAACGGCGAGTCGCGCAATCTTTTCGCTCTCTGTTCGGCTGTAGCTTTCAGAAAAAATTTCGAAGAAATACTCGAAAGCCTTTGTTTTATGGTCCTTCATGTCTCCGCCGAAGATGGAGCGGATTATGTCCTCCGAGATTTCGGTTTCTCTGAGGCGAAGAATTGGATGTACAAGAAGGGAGCGTTCTCCAGCGTTTCGTATTTTTGCTAGGTCGATTTCTCCACGTGAAGCCTCTGCAGGCAGTACTCCCTTGATGACTGGGACTACAATGGCTTCTGGTTCATCGTTCTCTTGGACCAGCTGCACCACTGCCTCAGTTATCTTCGAGGGAGTCAAACCCGTGTATGTCTGCTCCAAAATAACGAATCTGCGGGGAGTCTCCAGCCGTATACGTTCAAGTTTCGGTTTGCCGCTCTTGTTGACCTGAACATGATAGAAGCCCTTCTCGTTTCTCGCCTCATCATAACTTGCCGTTTCTGTGCTGCCACTATAAACCAGAACTCCGTTCTTGAATCTGGACTTGTACGGCTTGTGAATGTGCCCGCCCGCATAATAGTTGAAGCCGTCAGGAAGACTTTCAGGGCTAGCCTCAGCCTCCATCTTTGGCGGCTTTATTGCGGGAATATCCAAAGCCATATGAAAAACCAGAATGTTAAACAGGGAGGGGTCAGGGGCGGGCTTGTTCTTTTCCAGAAAGGCAGGCAGCTCCTCCATTGTTTTTCTGGCTGTCCGAAAGTTGGGTATGCCATAAACGTAGCAGCTTTCGTTT
>CAZYJH010000093.1:0-6941 GCA_964647775.1 uncultured Candidatus Bathyarchaeia archaeon | reverse complement strand
CAGGGTCGATTCTAGTCAGGCTTCAGGAGCCATCCTCAGACATTGACCTTGTCGTCTACGGGTCTGATGCAGGCTACAGGGTAGCAGAAACCATGAAACAGCTGTTCAAGAACAAGGACAGCCCAATCAAGGCGTATGATTTGGATGGATTAAGGGAGCTGTTCGATTTCCGTTCGAAGGACACCGACGTCTCTTTCGAAGATTTTGTTCGAACCGACTCCCGAAAAGTTTCCCACGGCAAATTCATGGGAAAACACTTCTTCATCCGCTTCGTAAAGGACCTGAACGAAATCAGTGAACAATACGGCAGCATCATCTACAAGCCAGAAGGCAACGCAAAAATAAAAGCCACAGTGGTGGATGATTCAGAATCGCTCTTCACGCCCTGCAGCTACAAGCTAGACAACGTGCAAATTCTTGAAGGCACAAAAACTGACCATATTGAGGAGATCGTGTCGTTTCGAGGAAGATTCTGTGAACAAGCAAAAAGTGGTGAAACAGTGATTGCGGAAGGAAAACTTGAACGGCTTCAACAAAAAGGAAAACGTGACCACTTCAGGTTGCTGCTGGGAAGCAAGCCCTCAGACCACATGATCTTGGCTCGGTAGCTGCGTCTCGTTTGTTATTCGGTGTACAAGTCCACAAGGTTTCGTGCCACGTTGCCGGAGATTCCCTGTTTCTTCAGTTTCATGTATACCGCGTCAGCATCCTCTATCGACATTTCTTCTATGTTCTTGCACCAAGGAATCTTTGCCTCAGCCCGTATCTTTTTCTCAATCTGAGTGGCTGAAGCTTCAGACGCTTCAGGTAGTAAACTAATTATGATGCGCACTTTTTTTGCCATAACGTGACCAGCCTACGAAAGGGGTAATCTGACGTTTTAAGATATACGATGTGTTTAGTCGTTCATATAAACCTGACTCTGAACCAGCACAGCCCACAATAAACCCTTCAATCCTCACTGGTTTGCGATAACCCGAAGCCTCTTCACTGCATTAAGTTTCTCTTTATTGCCAACCTTTGCCTGTTTTATTGCGTTTCCCAAAATTTCTATGGTCTCATCGTAGGTTGCCCTGTCCACCGGATAGGGAACACCGTCTTTTCCGCCCACACAGAAACTGTATTTTATAGGATCCTCCCAGCATGGTTTCTCGCCATAGACCAACTCAGACACCAAAGCTAAGGCTCTGACTGTTGCGGGACCCACTCCCCTGATTCCTATCAGTTCCTCATAGTTTTTGGGCTGAAAATCGTACACCCGCTTAACCACGTTCCAGTTAAGGTTGCGGGGCAGAGAGAAGGCAGCGATGGCGTACTCTTTCCCTAGAGGCGCTGGAATCCACTCCTGCAGAGACCTCTGATGGACAGGACGAATAGACAGGATTGTCTTCCTCAGCTTCTTGGGCTCTTCCTTGGCGATGTCAGTTGATGTTTTTCTGCATCCCTCACTCGCTTGTGCAGTCATGTCCAGCACCACGTCCCGTTTCATGTCTCCAACCACGGCGTCATGAGGCTCAACCACAAAATCTTTCACGTTCTCGGAAAGCCAATGATACCTCCGCGCCGACCTGTCCTTGGCGTTTATTCCCTGCTGAACCACCGCCCACTCCCCATGTTCCGTAACAAAAAACGCATGATGATAGAGGGGATAGCCTGCCTGAACGGCGGTGCTGTCAACCTTGGCGCTCATTCGGCTGGCATACAATAAACTGTCGAGTTTGCTTGAAGATAAGCCATACTTTTCTCCTAAGAATTCGATTTCTGCAGGCGTTTTACGGGAGGTCTTTCCCTTTCCTCCACAGATAGTCAATCCAAGCTCCGTCTTGTTTACTGCCGTTTTTAGAACACCAGTCAAGACGGTGGTCACTCCGGATGAGTGCCAGTCATACCCCAAGACGCAGCCTAAAGCCTGAAACCAGAAGGGGTCAGATACTCTTCGCAGGAACATGTCTACGCCGTACTCGTCCACCATTATCGTAACCATCTCTTTGGCGAGTTTCTGCATTCGGAAAACAAGCCAACTCGGCGCCTTGCCGTAATGGAGCGGAAGACTCGTAACCCCTGTTCTCTTCAAGGCACAACCCTGTCTCTAACTAAACTAGATGCAAAAAGAGACTTAAAACCGTCTCCTCACTCTTGCAGAAGAAAAAGTTAGAGCAGATTTCCTTCCCTGTCGATTTCTTCGAACCAAATTCTGGTAGAAGAGATGGGGTAATGGTCTTCAGAAAGAACCATCTTCACTGCCACAATCGGCAAAGGCGACAGACCAAGGCTCTCCCGCTTTTCGTTGATTTTGTGAGCCCGCGGCTCCGTTTCTTCACTAACAACTATGGCGTCAATCCGTTTATCTGACAAAGTGAGACCATAAGCATCATCTAAGGGTGTAATCTCTGCCCTTTCCAAAACGCCCTTCTTTCTCAACAGCTTCTCCAGTTCTTCAAGCCGCTTAGCGTAGGATGCAATTCCGTGAGGCTTCCTCATTTTCTTCACGAAATCGTCTGAGCAGACACCTATGAGAACACGGTCTCCAACCTGGAACGCCTTCTTCAGTAACTCTCGGTGACCTCTGTGAAACAGGTCAAAGGTGCCTCCCACAGCCACGGTCTCAAACTTTCTCGCCATGATTATTTCATCACCCAATACGTGCGCCTTGAAAGTCAATTTTGGCTATAATAATCTTTTCTTATGACAGAAGTTTCCTGAAATCTCTGATGACACCTTTGTTTTCGTCATTTTTTCAGTGTACGACCTATAACATCCTTTCCAGCGTAAAATAGGATGCCTAAACAACTGAGTACGATTCCGCTTATGTATAGCATCGATTGAATAAGGATGGAAGTTGGCTCACTGAATACAGTGGACAGATAGACATTGAAATCGGTGTAAGTTGTCAACACTCCAATCAGCAGCATTATCAATCCAGGGACTAACATAGACAAACTAAACGTCTTCTTTGGAAGCTCGTATGTCAAGCTATGAATCCTGACGTCTTTGGGCACAACTGAAGGAAAGGCTGTCGCCACTGCCCGAATCAACGGAGGCGTAACAAGAAGAACAAAAGGAAGCATAGTAACAAACCACCATATTGTGAGACCAATCGAAAGAAAAGTCAAATCTGCTAGCTGCAGCTCAAGTGAACCTAGATAAAGGGTTTTGAAGACAAAGATATACAAGAAAGCAACTATTAGATTAGCAATTGTAAGGGTGACGTTTGAAGCTAATATGAACCGTCCCCAGTTGAATTTTTTTCGTAAAATGTAACCGAACAAATAGAACCCTATGAAATTCCCTGGCACCGCTGCCAGATAACTACCAGGGTAAAGATATCCATGTTTTACAGAATCGGCAATCAACGTACCGAGAGCTGCGCCAATTCCAGCGGGCATCGGACCAAAAATCGCAGCAAAAAACGCGGGTATAACAACTCCGGGTCTAAATTGACCAAAACCCCAAGGAGACGGAATGTAAGCAGTAGCAAAAGAGCTTATAGCATACAGAGCTGCGCACATAATCGTAGCCACTGTCAAAATTGATTTGCGTTGGCCGTTTTCATTGCTTGCCATGTCATTCATTATTCTTTTTCCTCAGCGTTTACGAAACTTTTTCATCACATAAAGATTTTGTATGGTTTGTTTGAACATGTATAGATAGGTAGAACAGTCTAAACCACGAGCCAGTCGGCTACGACTTTCTTTCAGTTCTCTCGGAATTTTCAGAAAAAGGACTGTTTTCAACAATCTGCTGTTATTAGGCTCCTGATATGGCTGTGGGGTTGTTTGGACAGAAAAAATTTAATTGCTGCAACAGTGAAAGTTACTAAGCTCAGGTGGTGATTCTAAGTGAAGTATAAGATTGAAATTGAGCGCGGGGGATGTATCGCCTGCGGTTCGTGCTACAGCATTGACCCTTCTCACTTTGAACCTGATGATGAAGGAAAATCGTCCGTGGTTGGAGGAGAAACCGATGCCAACGCCTCCTCGGGAATCTTCGACGATGAGGAGATTGACAACGCCAGAGATGCAGAGGATTCCTGTCCCGTGTCCATAATTACCGTAACCGAACTGTAAACAAGCTGAAATAGCGTAAAGTTTAAGGGTTTGCAGATGGTTCTCCCTCTAAATACCAGTCTAGCATGAGGAATGAATAGTTGAGTTCTGAAGAAATGTTGGTAGAGAAGAAAACCCAAGTCCTCATAAAACTTCGCGGTTACAAGCTGCAGAAAAGGGAAGAGATAAAGAACGCCATCAGCTTCACAGTAAAAATGAAGGATGGCAACAAGACAATAATTTGGGCTATCACCACTGACGGCACAGTGGGCGTCGCATATGTTACGCAACTCAAAAAAGCCATGGACGACGACAAAGTTGAGAAAGGAATCATCACCACAATCGGAAAGTACACCCACACCGCTAAGACCCGCGCTAAACAAAGCGGCATAGAACTGATTCCCAAAATCTTTCCGTCATTCCAGATTTTCGACCACGATTTTGTGTCGAAGCATGAACTTCTTACACCCGAGGAGAAAGAAAAGTTTCTGGAAGAGTACAAAGTGCAAGCTTACCAGTTGCCTCGAATCAACGCTTCCGACCCCGCCATAATTGCTGTGGGCGGCAAGCCAGGTGACCTAGTTAGGGTCATCAGAAAGAGTACAACTGCAGGAAAGTATGAAGCCTACAGATATATTGTATAGAACAAAGCCTTCTGTATCCGTCTGGCAGATGAGCCTAGGTTCTTTTTTTCCGTTAACAGAATGTCAACATTAGCTCTGACGCCTGCACTGGCGATATGTAAGGGCGTTTTTTGCGTTAAGTTTCTAGTCAGAAACGTTTTTAGGTGCATGCTCCTTCACAAGCTAAGCTTTCCCAAGGTGAATACCGATGGACATAACAGTGCTACTGATTGCTCTGGGATTGGCGATGGACTCGTTTTCAGTGGCTATAGCAAACGGGTTGGCAACTAAAACATTCCAAATCTTTAAAGCCCTCAAAATAGCTGCCTTCTTCGGATTCTTTCAGGGAATCATGCCCATAATTGGATGGTACGCGGGCATACATGTCATAGACTTGATCGCAGATTATGACCATTGGGTGGCTTTTTTTCTTCTAGCCGTTATTGGCTCCAGAATGATTTACGAGTCCCTCAGAAAAGAATCCAAAACGCTCGTCAGCTCTCTCAGCATCAAAGTGCTGCTGATACTATCGGTTGCCACCAGCATTGACGCCCTAGCTGTCGGTCTCAGCCTGTCTCTTCTGAATGTGTCAATCATGATCCCCGCAATCGTAACCGGGGTTGTCACGTTTTCGCTGTCTTTTTTTGGCGTCTATCTCGGCGGCAAATTTGGGTGCATCCTAAAAAGCAGAGTCGAATCATTAGGCGGTCTAATTTTAGTGGCTATAGGACTGAAAATACTCCTTGAGCATCTAGGAATCGTTTAGGGTCTGCCGCAATATTCTGTTTGCCGTAATATGTCCCCAGAGGAAACACAGTATTTTAGGCGAAAAGGTACAGAAGAAGCGTACTGAACTGGATTAGAGAGGAATCATATTGAAAAATATTAGTGCTCAAACACTTTGGGACCGTAGAGACCGTCTAGGCATAATGGCAGAAATAATGGAAATAACAAAAGGAAGCCAACCGAAAACTCGAATAATGTACAGAGCAAATTTGAGTTTCAGCCAAGTAAACGAGTACCTTTCCTTCCTGACTGAAATGGGCTTCCTCCAAGTCCACGTAATGAACGGACATAAGCGTTACGAAACAACAGCCAAAGGCAACCTTTACATCGAAAACTACCTAGAAATGTCAAGTCTTCTCAGTTCAGGCGACCGTGTTGAAGCCCAGTTTTGTTGAGGTGATTTAGTATGGAAATCCAGAATCAGAAAGATTATAACATCTTCACGGCGCTGCTTGAAACCATCCATAATAAGGACAGGGGAAGACTCCGGTTTGCTAAATGTCAAAACTGTGGACGCTTGATACCCTTCAGGCTAACTTCTTTGACAGGCCTGAAGATTAAATGTAAAAAATGCGGAAAAAGTGTTCAAATAGAAACAGAAACTAAATTCTGAACTGCCGAAACACCCAACGCACATTCAACTGATTCAAAGTAGCAATCATTTTTTTTCGGATTTTTGTGCACAGATTTATAAGTAACTTTAATGTAAGATTTTCAGAATTAGTGTTCTGAAGAAACTGATTCTCTTAACGAATAGGAGGTGCAATCTGAATGTCTTATGGTAGACCAAGAGAAATGCACGATGCAGTCTGCGCCGAATGTGGACAAAAATGTCAAGTTCCATTCAAACCAGACTCAAGCAGACCCGTCTATTGCCGAGAATGTTACGCTAAACGAAGACCACCGAGAAGAGATAGATACTAAGCTTAACCAGCTGAAATCTATTTTTTCTATTCAATCTTTTTTATATCCTTTTTTTGTTACAAACCCACATGCGGGATATGAAAAGCAATTATAAGAGTTGCATGATATGGTAAGCAGACTGGAGGTTCCATCTTGAGGTATGCTTTGATTAAAGCTTTTGATTGCCCAGATGCTTGGTACAAGGTTTTGCATGAGATATGGGTCAACGGAGACCTCTTTGAAGTGGGATACGGCTCTGAGGTTTCCAAGACAAAAAAGCTGAATTTGAGCATTGAGATTGTGCATCCAGAGAATCGTCCTCTAGTCGATTTTATGGCTCCATGCGACATGAAGTATGTTAATTGGTATGCCTTGAAGTATCTGTGGTCTGGAGCAATAGAAGACGAAACTTACACGTATGGAAGCCGGATGAGAGAACCTGTGGATCAGGTGGAAGAAGCCATAAAGAGGTACGTTGAGGAGCGAAGAGACAGGCAGGTGTCCTTTGTGATTCGGCTACCAGAAGTCATCTAATAAAGCATTATCGCCAACAAAAAGGATGAGGCTCGATGTTTGAGTTTGT
>CAZYJH010000092.1:0-6962 GCA_964647775.1 uncultured Candidatus Bathyarchaeia archaeon | reverse complement strand
ATTTCACAATTAAGCTCTCCGATGATCTGCTCAAAATAGACTTGAAAGGAAGCTTCAAGAATGAAGTTGAAGAAGCGCTAGAACATAAACCGGTTCTCAAAGAAAGTATCGGCAGGATACTTGGCATATTTGTTCCGTTGCACATTCACGTAAGCGAAATAGATTCTGTGCATATGGACGAGACCGGAAAAATCACGGTAAACCTTCATCATCATCGAAACATCGTCATTCCGCTCGAACATAAAGAAAACGCTGAGAAACTCGTGGAAAAACTGAACCAGCTAATTTCAAAAGCAAGGACAGAAAAAATCAGAGAAAATGCTGAGGAAAAGCGGGCTGAAAAAAAGCTAAAAAGAGCACACGCAGAAGCAAAAAGGAAAGAAAATGAAAGAATAAACGCACAACGCGCGCACGAAATCCATGAAGAGAAAGTTTTTGGTTAAAATTTAGCCTGTGATACCAAAACGTTAGTTTTGACTAATTTCTAAGGTTCACTATTAAAAATTCGTTTAGACCACTATTCCGTATCCTATGAGGCGCCACCGGTTCGCAATTTTTCTGCTTATGGCTGCTCTGGCGCCCTCTTCGGCGCAGATGGGTCTACCCAACTTGAGATTAGCAGAGTCCTTCTTTGAGGATTCAACAACTCCAAGGGTTATGGTTGTGCCCACATCAAGGAGGAGACGTTCACCCTTTATTATTGGGTCAACCTGCACCAGCTCCTTGGTTCCGATAGCCCGCTTCAAAAGCGTGGTGCCCAAGACAAGTTCAGAACGGGTTGGAGGAAGCAGATCAGGTTTTCCAACCAGATTTCCTGTGAGCCCATCCGCCTTGGTCAACGACGGATCCAAATATGTTCCTATGCCCACTAAGCCTCCGCTCTGGGCTTCCTTAACCTCTTTTCCTCCCGCACTTAGGCTAGTAATCTCCGTGAAGACGGGCTCGTAGAATGTTCTGCCCTGTTTTTCAACTTTGATTCCTGGGCGAATCTCGATTTCGTCTCCAATGTTGAATCTTCCCTGCGAGATGCTTCCGCCGATAACTCCTCCCCTCAGTTCATCGATTGAGGCGCCGGGCTTGTTCACGTCAAAGGAGCGGAGAACAAACATTCGTGGCGGCTTGTTTGGGTCCCGGTGGGGCGTGGGAATGTTTTCCTCTAGGGCTTGAAGAACTGCGTCGATGTTCACGTTGTGCTGGGCAGAGACCGGAATGATGGGTTTTCCTTCTGCCACGGTTCCTTTCACGAAAGATTCTATTTCCCTGTAGCTCTCTAGGGCACGTTTTTCGTTGACTATGTCGATTTTGTTTTGCACAATGACGATGTTTGTTATTCCAGCCAGTTCGATGGCTGCCAAGTGTTCCCGCGTTTGGGGCTGTGGGCAAGGTTCGTTTGCGGCGATTATCAGCATAGCTCCGTCCATGACTGTTGCTCCGGAAAGCATGGTTGCCATGAGGGCTTCGTGTCCGGGAGCGTCAACGAAGCTGATGGATCTGACAAACTGTCCCTTAGCTCCGCATTTGGGGCATGTAGGGTCTGTGGAGTACGATTGTATGGCTTCGCAGCTTGGGCACTTATACACTGGAGCGTCGGCGTAGCCAAGTTTTATGGTTATGCCTCGTCTCAGTTCTTCGCTGTGTTTTGCTGCCCAAACTCCAGTTATTGCTTCCACCAGTGTTGTTTTGCCGTGGTCTACATGCCCTATGGTTCCTATGTTGACTTCAGGTTGCTTAGGAAGAGATACAGCTTTCTTTCGTTTAGGAGCCGATGTTGATGCCATAGTAATCATGATTCCTTAAGGCATGATATGAGATGACAATATTAAATCTTTCATTTCTTTGTGTACTCCGTACTTGACGTACTGATTGACCAATTAGCAAACTTTGATTGTACAAGAGTTAGATTTACTTCTCAGTATATTTCGGTATTCCTATCCATCTTGGAGTTCTATTCAAATAGTCTTTGTAATCGTTCCCATAATTCTCAAGAAGGAACTGTTCTTCAGCAGATATTATATTGTTTAACAAAATAAAATCTGCAATTGCCACTAGCAGAAAAAGCCAAGAAAGACAAGCTATTCCGATGCTCATCTTAATTAAAACGTCACTAACATATGATGGATTTCTTGAAATAGTATAAACACCTTTAGTAACCAACTTATCTGTAGGGGTAGAAGCAAATTTCATAATTCCTAAAATTAGAAAACACATGACTGGCAAATATAGATTATCAGACAAACAATTAACCAGATAGTGTTTACTTTCAGAGGTAAAAATATGCTATAAGCATATGACAGAAGCTCTATTGAAAAATACAGGATAGTTGCTGTTTTCGCCTTTTTAGGAGCAGTTGAGCTTTCTATAGATTTCCTTTTACTTAATGTCTTAGCACCAAACATGGAAACAATTATTATTGGAAGAATTAAAATCCAAGCATTCCACAAACCCAACTCAAAAGCTGGTATCAATGACAACAACTTGCCCCCTAGAAACTCAATTACACTAAAGCAATATTAAATCTATACAATTTTTCAGTTTTTATAACTTCTGGAACAACTTTGATTGTACAAGAGATAAGCTAATGTTGCTGTTTTCTTCTGTTGACTATAATTACAGCTATTGTTGCTATGATAAATGTCGATATTAGCATAAGTGACGAGAATTCTGGGATTACAAACTCCAATGCTAGATTCACTTGTTTTGTTTCTGTCAGATTCACTGTTGTAGAGCCTAAGTGAGTATCGTATTCGCCTTCAACAGTGTAGTTTCCAATTGGATATTCAGCAGCAACATAATCAACATCAGATGCATTGACGATTTTTTCCATCAACTGAAATTGAGCCAAACCATTTGAGTTAGTTTGTTTTGAATCAGCTACTGTTCCATTTGGAAAAGTGACAGTTACAGTAGCATCGGGAACATCTTGGGCTATCGAATCAGCAACATGAACGTCAAGATACCAGCTGACATAAAGATTACCTGAATAACCAGTTCCCGGGTAGATTTTGTTGTAGGTTGTATTCAGTAACCACCAAGTTGAGGAACCAGATGGGCGTATTTCAGTGAAGTCCGAGTCTTCAATAACCAACAATGAAGAATCACCAGCATAAATATACTGATTGCTACTTGATTTGAAAGATATGATGGAAGAGTCACGTGCAAATATGTGGTCAGTTGTTGAGTTTGATATTGTAGCAGTAGAGTTACCATAAAAATCAAGATACCAGTCATCGACGTACGTGTTAACTAATGTTACATTACTTGTAGAGCCTTCAGACTGAATACTCGCAGAACAATTATTTATAAAATTCCAAAAACCGATAAGACCTGGCTCGAGTTTTGAAATTGAGCAATTTACTGATGTTGCCGATATGATAAGAATCCCGATTTCTGAGTTGTGTATTTGAAGTTGGGGTTCAATCGAGTACAAACTCCAAATTGAGCCAATAGTGGAGTTGTCGATGTTTACAACCGACGATTCATATGCAACTATTGATTCTGCAAAGGTACCTCGTGAAACAATAGAACCGTTTAAGATTGAAATTGTGGAATAGGCAAATGCAAAAAGACTATTACCTCCTAGAATGCTGGAATTGTTGATTGATGCAGTACTGTTTTCGAAAAATTTGATTCCGTCCGTTGCATAAGTTGAGTTTATTGTAGAGTTATAAGATAATAAACGCGGATTCCCATTTGATGGATTTCTAAACCAAATATGATACTGCATAGGTTGACTCTGAGTGAAGTAAAGATACGCATTTTTCAATTGAAGTGTTGCATTATCTTCAACTATGATGCTTCCGTTTATGTCGAATATTCCTTCAATAATTGTTACGTTGTTTCCAGTTAGTACTAGGTCTCCTTGATAGATAGTGGAAGCTGCCACGGCTGGAACATCATAAGCCTGTACATAAAAGAGAGTTAACAGCAAAGACAAAACAAGAATAACAAATCTGGCTCTTCGCATAGTGTGACCTCTTAGTTGAGGCTACCTTTTCAGTTTTTATGTTTTGCGTAACCATCAACATCTAAACAATCAAGACTTTAATGAATGAAATAACCCAAGTTCATGAACAAAAATTATGGATTTTTAGGCAAGTAATATAAGCTCACTCAGGTTATATGGCGCGTTTATGGGGTTTACCTTGAAGAGCATACACATTATTGCAATTATTTCCGTCTGTCTAGTCGTTAGTCTCGTAGTAATAGGCTCCGTAATAATGTTCAAACCTGAAACAGATGAACCCAAAACAGAGAACGATTTGAACCCAACTGAACCAGAATCTAATGAACAAGAACAACAAGGAACGTCTGACACTCAAAATGAAATCGTTGATATTCCCTGGTTAAAAGAAGGATATCGCTGGTTCATACATTGGACTTCGTTAACAAAAGGTGCAAGTGATTCCACTAGGTGGTCAAATTATGAACAAGGTTTTTACACCATGAAGCTTGGTGCTCCTCAAGAGAAAGGGGGTATGCAAATGTATGAAGTGATTCTTGACGGTGATACCCAGAGCTGCACTCCTAAATGGAGATGGATTGGTACAGATAATTATGGGAAAATCTACGGATTGAAGGCAGATGCTGATACGCCAGCGTTTATTTTTTCTTATGTTGATGACGAAACAGCCCATAGCGGATTTTATGGTAACTTTGACGACAATAAACAGATATCAGTTAATAGGAACGGGAACATGCCTTCAAGCCAATATACAGTCCAGAGCGGTTTTTCTGGAACACTTAGCTCTGTAGGATACTCTGAAAACAATGTTCATTATGACGAGGCTGGAGCTACCTATTTCCCGGGGTACGGAACAATATATACCGAGGGGGGGACTGGAGCAGGTCCTGATGTTGACAACAAAATGCACGCTGAATACTGGTCTCTAGAAGCTGGTCCAGTTGGAATGCATTACCTGAGTAACTATGAGAACTATCTGGGATGGTGGGGAAGTGAAAAACATTACGAAACATACATAGTAGTCACGTCCTTTGGTGACAAGTCTCTGATATTGCCGCATTTTGAGACTGAACCAGACTCTTACGACGACCCGACGGTTATTAGTATTGATGCAGTAGAGGAGCAGGATATTGAAGGAATTTACATGTATATAATTGTGGGTCAAATTGACCAGTATGATTATCCTTCCGATAATGTAGAAGAAGCATACGATAACGTATTGCATATCCAAGATGAAGAAATAAGAAGTGCTGGTTTGGAAAAGGCTAAAAGGGTGCAAGATTGGTACAAATTCGAAATCACAGAATCAGACGTTAACAGAAACTTTGAATTTTACTTATGTTGGAACACGGAAGAAAACATGAATCTTCACTTGTTCACAGCTCCCGACAATCCTACATATGGCTTTCTATGGTTGGGAGGAAATCAGTTTACAGACACAATAACAGATTTCAATCATAGCCTAGGATACAGTGGCACATTTCAACCAGGAACATATCTATTAGGCGTCGAACGAACCACGTCTGAGAATTCTATAGCTGCTTATGGACTAATGGTACTTCTGGATTAACAAAAGTGAAAGCTCACATCTGAAAATCAGCCATGACTGATTCTAAACAGTTTATATTAAGCGTTCTCCTTAAGACATCAGCTAGTTCAGGGAATGAGAAAAATTGCCTCTGCAGTATCATGAAGCTCCAGACGTCAAACTGTTGGCGGACGAGATTATCGACAGGCTGGAACTGTTCTATGTTGTTCCCGAAGCTGTTTACTGTTACCGAAGCAGGGGCTCAAAATCTAAACGAATAATCGCAAGGATTCACGGTTTTGGGAAGATATGGCAGAAGGCGCTTGGGCTTCCACCATCATACGTTATCGAGGTGCTCTCTGAGCGGTACGACAAGCTAAGCCAAGAAGACAAAGAGAAAACCGTGATTCATGAACTGCTGCACATCCCACGAGGGTTCAAGGGAGGATTTCTTCCACACAAAGGATACGTCAGCAGGAAACGGGTGGAGAAGCTGCACAAGGAATACACAAAAAAGAAAAACAAATCAGAACTATTCTGAAGTTCCTCAATCTGGAGCAAGCCAGCAACTTCACTGTCGTTGCTCTGAGTTTTCAGGAAAAGACTGTTTTCAACAATATACCTCTATTAGGCTCCTAGTATGCTACTTTAGCGGTCGCAGATGGGACACACAGTATACGTGTAGCCTTTGTTGTTGGCGATTTCCTCTGCTTTTGAAACTGCTTCGTCGCGGCTTTCTGAAACCCAGAACTCTCCAGTGTTGTTCTCCCGCGCCTTTGACGGCTTAACACCCACGCTGCTGATTGGGTCAGCCAGCATGCAATCAATTGTGTGCAGTTTCACTTCTTTTTTTGGGTAATCCACAGCCACCAAGTAGCCCGGTGTAGTGTACAGGTCAATCAGTTGCTCGTCAGTAACGATTTCAGTTAACATGACCAAACAACTCTCATGGTTATAGTTGAGTTAGGCTGTTTGTGCGGCTTCTTCGGCGGGTGCACTCTCTGCTTCAGGCTTTGCCGCCTTTTTTCCCTTCGGCTTCTCAACAACCTTCATGTTGACTTGAACAATCGAGTCGGTTATGACGTTGCCGCGAACAGTTTTCCGTTTTCTGTCACCCTTGCTAGACGGATGAAAGCCAACGCCCTCACTTAAGATGGCGCCCACACGAACTCCACCGTGGATGTTCGGTCTCATCGGGAAACCATCCTTGTCTGAGCCCCCAGTTATCTTCAGTTTATATCCGGACAACTTAACAGCGGCGCCATCAATAACTTCTCCCAGTTTCCTGCTAATCAGGGGAACCGCCTGACTTTCTTCCAATTCCACGGACTGTGACGTTCCAGTTTCCGGGTCTGAGACAATTATCTTGAATTTAGCCATTAGCGCTTTTTACTCTCCTACGTATTTCTCGTGACGTTAACTGAATGGGGAACAGCTATTTATTAAGTATTACTAGGGTTCACTTGTGTTTTC
>CAZYJH010000091.1:0-6984 GCA_964647775.1 uncultured Candidatus Bathyarchaeia archaeon | reverse complement strand
CCTCTGCCGATATCTCGATATGCTTGCCATCCATTAGAACGATATCTATTCCCACCAATTCAACGTAAGATACTCAGATTTCGCTTTTAGCCTTTGTGTACGCTTTCTGGTCTTCAAAATTATTCCTGTTTATCCCTGCTCATGTAAGGGCTATTATCAGGCAGTGAGCAGATGGAACAGAATCAAAAACAGGAACAAATGGACAGATACCGAACTGGAATGTAAAACTTTAGCAGTATTGCCTGCAAATTAATTCGAAAAAGGGTGTAGCGTGTTAAAAGGGAGGTTAGGGGGTTTCCCTAACGACTGTTAAGACTCTGACGTAGTCCGCTGTGTCGTCGCAGGCATCGGCAACGTGCTCCATTTCCTCTATGAGGTCCTTAAGCAGCAGTACTGTCGCAGCATCAGTTTTCTTACAAAGTTTGAGAAGCAACGCCTTTGACTCCACATACTTCTGGTCCACTTTCCCCTCTATCTTGTCAACCTCTTTTGCGAGTTCCATGGCTTTCTCGGGGTTTGTGCCCAGATTTTCGATGGCTTTACGTAAAGTTTTTGCGCAGTCAACCAAGTCTTTGGCGGTTCTGGCAAACTGTTCCCACATTCCCTTTGGGACTTCCGCCTCTAACAGCACAATAACTGCTCTTGATCCATCCTTGACGTGGTCTGCCATCTGATCCAATCTTTTCACTAGGTGCATGATGTCTTCGCGGTCTTTTGATTCAAGATTTCCGCGGGTAAGCTCCTCAAAAACGACTCTTCTAAGCTCGTCGATTTCATGTTCTACGGTAGAAAGTTTGTTGAAGGATGCTATTGCCCTTTCCTTGTCGGCGTTTAGTGCTGCATCAATTGCCTTCTCAAGCTCGATTACCGTGTCGATAGCCAAGGTCATCTGCCTATCCGCCATCTCCAGCACTTTAGACTTTCTTCTTTCAGAAAACCATCTTTCCATAAGTGTTCACCTTCAAACAGCAAGCAATTCTATAACTGTAGCTAATTACAATGTAAATCTGCCGCTTAAGTATTTTCCATCTTTTCACTCAAGAGCCAACTCCGTTCTCAAACCTCTTTCAGGATAGGAGAAAACAAAGCTTTTCTCAACCGGAAAAGCAACCGTGATTTTCTCTCCCACACTAAGCCATTCAGCCGTTAACGCTGGACGCACAACAACAACCATGTCATCGTTTTTGAGCCTAATCTCGTACCGAACATTGTTTCCTTCAAATCTGAAGCCTTCAATGCTGCCGGCAAGCGAGTTTAAGCCGCTTTTTTCGCCCTTCGTGATGGACAAAACTTCCGGTCTTATGGCTACAACCACCTTGTCACCTATTTTGTGGTCCTTGTTCAATGATTTAACAGAAAGACCTCCACGAAGCTCCACCGTAAGCTTATGCCCAACACGGTCCGTAACGTAGCCTTCCAAGAAATCTGATTCCCCAACAAAATTCGCCACAAAAATGTGCTGAGGATTCAGGTACAGTTCCTGAGGGGTTCCAACCTGCAGAATCTTTCCCTTCCTCATCACCGCAATCCTGTCCGAGATTGCCATAGCTTCTGCCTGATCATGAGTAACGTGGATAGCCGTTAACTGCAGGTCTTTAACCAGTTTTCTGATTTCGTACCTCAAGTCTGTTCTGATTTTCGCGTCTAAGGCGCCTAAGGGCTCATCCAACAGCAGAAGCTTAGAGCCAGAAGATAATGCCCGCGCTAGGGCAACCCGCTGCCTCATTCCGCCACTCAACTCGCTTGGATAAGCGTCGGTGCGTTCAAAGAGTCTGACCAGCTCCAGCATTTCTCGTCCGATTCTTTCGCTCTTCTCGTCTTCCCATCCTTTCACGCGGGGTCCATAGGTGACGTTGTTCCAGACGTCCATGTGAGGAAACAGGGCATACTCCTGAAAGACGTATCCGATGTCCCTGTATTCAGGCGGAAGCTGCGACACTAGGCGCTCGCCGATGGAGATTTCGCCCTCATCAGGCAACTCCAACCCCGCTATCATACGCAAAGTGGTTGTTTTTCCGCATCCGCTTGGTCCAAGCAACGTCAAGTATTCTCGGTCGTGAACAGTCAAGTTCACGTGGTCAACAGCGATTATTCTGCCTTTATCAAAGGTTTTTACTACATCCTTTAGCTTGACTTCGGGCATTTCATTTCACCTCATATATGATTTTTTGAAGCGTATTACTTTGTCTCATCTGGTGGTCAACTTCCTGAAAACCATAAGCAACACAAACGAAATTGCAATCAGATAGGTTGACGCGAAGAGCGCCGCAGGAATCGCAAGGGACTCAACCATGTTGACTACTAGGGGAGGAATTGTGGTGTCGCTGCCCATCACAAGAAAAGTTGCGCCTGTTTCTCCCAAGGAGCGCGTAAAGGACAGTATAACGCCTGTTAAGATTCCCCTCTTCAGCAGCGGAAGGGCGATTGACTCGACAGTGTTGTAGGCGTTGGCGCCTAGGGTGCGGGATGCATCCTCATACAGGGGGATGTCAGACCCTTCGAATGTGGCGAGCATAGGCTCAACTATCACAGGAACAGAAAAGACTATGTGCGTCAAGATTATCAGCCAGATTCCCGGGTCTGCAAGCCGCATTCCTCCGGGACCCCACAACAGCAGTATAGATAATCCCAGCGCCGACGTTGGAACAATCAGCGGGATTCTGAGTAGGGCTCTGAGGAAACGACCGAACTTGAAACGCATTATCAGGAATACTGTTGGAATGGCTATGCAGGCTGCAATGAATGTTGCGACTCCGGCGGTGGAAAACGAGACTAGGGTAGCTTTCATCAAAGCTGAGAAGTAGTTGGATGGTCCAAACAGTTGATAGACTACGCTTTCTCTCACGTTGCCTGTGTTCGGGTCGCTGTTCCAAGATAGCACAACAGAATTCAGAACAACAACTATGGGGACCACAACAACTATGATTATAAAAAGTATAACAACAGCGTCTCTGAGCCGTGACAGCTTCCGAGAAGCAAAATCCTCAACCTTCAGAAGCTTCTTTTCAAGTTTGAGCTTCGAAAAAAGCGAGAACGTTGAGATTCCCTTTTTCTGCAACGCAAATTCTACTGGAAGAATTATCGCTGACGCCACAATAATTAACAGGCTGCCCAAGAAAGCGGCAGGTCCAAACTTGAACTGGGACACCCAACTGATAACCGCAATCGGCGCCGTAGTGTAGATGCTTGCCACTACTAACGTGGCTCCCGTTTCTCCCAGAGACCTGGCAAAGGCGAGGACTGCTCCCGAAAAGATTGCGGGTATCGTCAACGGAAACAGAACCTTTCTGAAGGTTGTGGACGGTGAAGCTCCAAGGGTTCCGGAGGCTTGCTCAAACAGGGTTGACATGTCCTCAAGTTTGGCTTTAAGAGTTTTCACGATGTACGGAAAAGTTAATGCAATGTGGACTATCAGCATTATGAAGGGAACATTGATGCCGGGAATCAGGTAACTTGTTTCCACTATTCCCCTTCCGAAAAGAGCACCTATTCCAGAAGCTGATGTCCACGTAATCAGAGTTGCAAAACCGAAACCTGACGTGGGGATAACCAGCGTGAAGGTGATGAGGTCCTCAAGGAACCCTTTTCCCCAGAACTTCTTCCGAGCCAGTATGTAAGCAAGAGGAATCCCAAAAATGAGGTCTATTATAACCGCGGAGATGGCAAGCCGCAAAGATAAACCAAGATACTTCTGGATTTCTATCCAGTTTGTGTCTCCTATCAGCGGATTAGCAAAAACTTCGGTGTAAACCTCAGGCCATCGCGTAAACGTAAACGATATGAGAAAAAAGCTTGGCAAAAAAACAAAAATAATAAGACTTGCTACGGTTGCGGACACTCCAATTCGGGAGAGCAGATTCTGTTTCCCTTTTGGCTGGCTAAAAGCAGTCACACTCCCGGATTTTTCACAGAAGGCCACACAGTGAGTATGTTCTCCATTGCTTCTCCTGACAGAGGTCGATAGGTTGTAACGTTTATTTCATATTCAACGCCGTTTTTCTCGTTAAAGACCTCAGCGTTAAGGGGAACATTTGGATTGGCTGGCCTAAACCCGTATTCTTGGGCTTTGTCCTGATTCTCTTCCTGAAGCAGATAGAAAAGATACTGTGCGGCAGCAAATTTCTGGTACTGGCTAACCCAAGGCGCATCCAAGATGACAAAAGGATGGTCAGAAAGAAGTGTTCCATTTTCGGGATAAACTGCAACCAGAGAATCACCCCATTTGGCCGTTGCCTTTTCTGCGTTGCTGATGACAACGCTTTCGTAGACTGCAAAACAGTCAATGGCAGAGGGGCCGTTCTCGGCTGCCCAGCTGCCAAAAAAGCCTGTGCTCTTTACGTACATGACAGAATTTGATTCGATAAGTCTAACGAATTCGAGAGCATCTTGGTTTGTGAAATCGTCGTAAGTGAAGTCTTCAGGACGCTTGTTGAGAGCGTCAGCAAATTCCAGAACTTCAGCCATGACGCCTCCGTTGCTCAGTAACGGGTCTGGATGCCCGTACTTGAAGGCGGTTCCATCTTTGGCTAGTTGATACAAGGTTTGGTAGCTAGTCACGTTATGTTCTTTAAAGAAGGAAGACCATCCGGCTATGACTACAGGAGACAAAACCAGAGGGGTTGAATCCTTGGCAACCTCTTGTCCCTTCCCCAAATCTGTCCATTTCTGGTTCAGGTAAGGTATCCAGATGCTGGAGGCTGGGCTCCAAGCGGTTGGTTGTGCGCTCTCCTGGAGGATGAGGTTCACGCTGTCGTGGCTTCCAGTTACTATGAGCTGTACACTAACTGTGATGTTGAAGCGTTCAAAAAACCACTGCTCAAAGTTGGGCGTGACGTCTTCTAGCCAGCCCTGTTTCTCGCTTGTGTAAAGAAACGTGAAACTGATGTGGGACGGCAAGCCTTCCTGTCCAGCGCCTCCTGTTCCTCCACGGTAACTTATTGCGCTGACTGCCAAGAAAACCATGAAGCCAATCAGGATTCCGATAAGCAGCATGATGTAGCCCTGTTTCGGAAACAGCCTTAGGCGACGCTTGTTTCTTCGCTCCATACCTGCCCGCCTCGCAATAGTATTCCAGAGAATGGTATAAAAACTTCGCTTACAGAAAAGAGGCAACAAACACCTGCTTCTATAGAACTGCAAAAGTTGCGAATGTTTGTGTGCAAGCAAACTTTGGTACTGTTTTTGTGGATTCTGTACAGATGTCTGGCGGCTCTTGCAAGAAATGCTGCGGTTTCTTTGATGTTTTTGTTTTTCATGGTTTCGTACCTGGGTCTTTGTTGGAACAAAGGTTGTAAGGATTAAATAGTTTGTCACATGAGTGTACATATATCTACATACTCTATATGTCGGGTGAAAACTAATGAGAGAGAATTCGTTGAAGGATGGCGAAACAAGAAAGCTTCAGGTCACAGGGGGATCCACGTATGTGCTTTCGTTGCCGAAAAGGTGGGTCACCCAAAACGGGCTTCAGAAAGGCAGCCCCTTGCTTGTCCGACAGGAAGAAAACGGATCCTTAGCTGTTTTGCCTCCAGAACTGGGGAAACTGGAAAAGACGGAGGAGGCGCTAATCAGGGCTTCTCCGGAAGACAGCTCTGAGGCGCTGATAAGAAAAACCGTTTCCGTGTATCTGCTGGGCTACAACATAATTCACATAAGAGCAAAAGACCAGCAAAAAGAAATTTTGTCAACCCAAAGAAACGCTATCAAAACTTTTGCCAGAAACATGCTGGTTGGAACCGAGATTGTGACCGACACTTCCAAGGATTTGACTTTGCAGGTTCTGTTAAGTTACCCAGAGTTGTCGGTTCCGAGTGCTTTGCGGAGAATGAGCATCATAACGTCGTCTATGCACAAGGATGCCATGGCTGCCCTCAGAAGCCTCGATTACCAGTTGGCGAAGGATGTCAGAGCCACCGACTATGAAGTTAACCGGTTTCATCTGTACATTATACGGCAGCTGAAGATGGCTATTCAGAATCCCCGGATAATAACTGAGATTGGATTAAAAGCGCCCAAGGATTGCCTCGGCTACAGGCTCATAACTAAGATGGTGGAAAGAACAGCCGACCACGCCACCAACATAGCAAAAAATGTTCAGGTTCTCAAAAAACAGTTAGGCAACGATTTTCTGCAAGCAATCCAAGAAATGGATGAGGTGGCTATTTCCGCCTTCGAAACTGCCATAGAGTCTCTGTTCAGGCTTGATTATGCCTTGGCGGACAGTGTTATCGCTGAAGGTAACAAGATAGTTGCTTTGGAGAAGAAGACGCTGCTTTCGTCAAAGGAGACGGACATAGAGGAGGCGGCGAACGTTCGGTTGGTGATTGAGAGCGTGAGAAGAATAGCGGAGTACTCTATGGACATAGCAGAAGTTGTCCTAAACCTGACTGTCGAATCAGTAATAGAATAACCGCAATAGCTGGACGGCATTACCTGCCCTGTTTCATTTTAGGAGCCAGTTGATGAATTTATGAAATAAAATTGAGCCTACCTTCAAAAACACGTTACTTCAATAGCAGTGGCGTCTGCGGAATACCCTTTTTGTACATTAATCCCATGCGTTCCATAAAATCGAGCACTGTCTGATATTCCCGTAGGTATTGTTGACCCTTTGTCGTTAACTGCAGTGAGGGCTCATCTTGGATCAAGCCAAGTTCTTTGAGTTCATCGATGTACTTTTTGAGGCGATCATAAGGAACGTTTGTTTTTAATTGAACTTGAGTAAGAACAACCTTCTCTTTTTTTGTTTCATGATAAAGAATAGAGAGAATATCCCCGTATATCTTCATTCGGTCGCGCCGTTTAATCTTTCTCATATACTCTCTCCTTCTTTAGTCGCATCATGTGGAGTAAAAGTGCGTATAGACACTACCAAGAAAACAATCAGACCTGCTAATCGGAGAACGTGTGCTCCTATTAATGCCGTGAAGCTTGAATCAAGCGACCAGACCAATGAGGAATATTGGCTAAAGCCAAGTAAAACGT
>CAZYJH010000090.1:0-7006 GCA_964647775.1 uncultured Candidatus Bathyarchaeia archaeon | reverse complement strand
AACGTCAACCATAAACTATCCACTACGTATTTAAATTTTAACCCCAAACCCAAACGTGCTTACTTGTTCCTGTTCTTGTTTTTACAAACTTGCTAATTCTTTCTCTAATTTTCACATGCTCTTACTGCCTACCTTCACGTGTGAAGCCCACACGTACACACGATATGCAAGGTTAGGATCCCGAAAGGTCAAGGAAATGTTGTTTATCTTCTTTTGATGACTAATACCAGAAGCCAACCAACTTGCAGTAATACTCCTGTGCTAAAAAAAGTCCAACCTGAATTTATTAAATCGCCGTTGTTAGTGGTAGATCCAAAGAAAACCATTACGAATCCTAAAGCTATTAGGATTGCAGGTGGGCTGTTAGCAAATATTTTTAACAAAATATCCAAAGACACATATCCCTCCTTTCTAAGTTAGTCTGATTTTTTGCATGAAAGCGTGTATGTTTCCGCAAATTTTTAAAACATGTTCTGGAATCAAGAAAACCTTTTGTTCTAGAACTTGAATCATATTAACGTCTAGAGCCAAATTTATCTATAAATAGCCCCTATCCAATTTGGAGGTTGCCTTATGGAAACAAACCGGGATGAATTATTAGAGCTTAAAGAAATATATGATGAACTTTGGACAAACGCAAAAACATTGGTTAAAGATATGAGAAAAAGCATTTCACTGTATGCATATGCAGGATTTATTACTTTGTTGATTGGTGTAACTATCGGTTTAATTTCATTTATTCCAAGTTTCATCAACATAATTTCTGGTAATTATGACATCATTTACTGGTATAATACAATCGTAGGTGGTATCGCTGTAGTTGTTACCCTCCCATATGGCGCAAAATTATTTCTAGTGTTCAGAGAATTGAAGAATAAATACTCAAAACTGATAAAGATGGAGGAAACTCTTGGGGCGAAGTGAATGCATAAACGGTCTCCTCCATTGCCATCCAAATCTGCAATAAGAGTAAAAGATTATTTAGAAATGGTAGAAGTGGAGCAGACCAAAAAAGGCTCAGCATCAGGTTACGACTTTTATAAAAAAGCCATGAATCAAGCACAAAAAAAGCGCATGAAAGATTATCTACTAAATAACCATCTAATCCGTGAAATCGATCATGATAAATATATATTAACAGATGAGGGAGTAGCCTATCTTCATTTAATTCGCACCCATAGTCGTCTTGTAGGGTTACTAACCAAAGACTTGCATGGGGAGCGCATAATCCCATGGTGACATAAAATTTTTAAGAAACATTTTGCCACATATATGATATATACTTAGTGGAGTTTGGGGGAGAATATATGCCATCTAAAATTGTAATTGCATTATTGATAGGAGTCCCAGTTGCCGTAATCGCTATTGCGTTAATCGTTTCAGGAGTTGTTCCCGTTTTAGCTAAAGGCTCAGTCATAGTAACATTAACAGATGTAGAAACTGGAAAACCGATTGGAAGAGTAGGTGAAGGATATGTTCGTGTAATGATTGGAGGAAAAGATCAAGGATATCTTACAGATATGGGGGAGCTGATGATAAAGGATGTTGAAGCAGGAACCAAAGAATTGGTTCTAATAATTCCCAAATATGGCGAAAAACGACAATTCATTGAAGTGGGAGCTGGACAAACTGTTTCAGCAGATATTGTTGTAGACATGCCAAATCCTATATTTGATGTATCAGCAAGTTGCAAAACAGGATGGGAGTTATTTGATGAATATGGGGACATCTCAGTAACATTAACAAATAGAGGCGATGTTTCTTCTATGGGCACAAACATTCTTGTAATTGTCTATAAGGAAGATGACACTTCAGTTCCAATAGCAACTCACATTTTTGATTTTCCAAGTTTAGTTCCTAGAAAAGATGGAGGAGTTTCTTACACAGAGAGTTGGAAATGTTCTGAATTTGTTTGGGGTCCCAAAGAAATAATTAGTGTTGTAGTCTTTGATGGCTGGCAATATACGCCCCAAAACGAACAAGTAGTAAATGAAATATCAGTCCCAAATTCAATGGCAACGGAAATAGCCTACTCAATAGCAAATTATCTGGCAAATAATCCCGACAAGGTGATTGGTACAATTTCCAAGATCTGTATATCGTGGTTTGGATAATCCTGAACTGACAATGCGCGCGCTGTGTTTCATAGTCCCCAGCTTTGTATAGCCGTCTGGTGGGTGGGCGTGTTTTTCTTGTGTTGTTCGGTTTTCTTCTCTTTTTCGTCTTTCTTGGCCTTGCCCTTGAACCTATTAATTTTGACGGTTGTTGCCTCAGTAGAAACATAGTGAGTGCTGTTTAAGTTACGGTGATAAACAAATTTGTTCACTACGTGATGCAATTCCTCAACAGACAGCTTTTCTGAAGTCACGGTGAGCTTGTTTCCAGCTTGGTTAACAGTAACTTTGAGTTTTGACTGAAGAAAGCTGGACAGTTGTTCTTTTTCGTTCTGCAAATCGCCTAATTCTACTTGGAATTTTTTTTGGCGGCTGCTTTTATGTCCAAAGAGCATGTCTTCACCCCTACAAGATTAGGCTGCTCGATGTTATAACAATATGTGTGGAAGTTTTAATGTTAACCCCAAACCCACAACACAAAGAAGAGTAGAGAAGAAAGAGGGTTGTTTTAGAAGGCAAATTGTGGTCTTTTGGATAGCAGTTTTGGCAGTGATAGGGGCTTGAAGGGTTTACCTGCGTTTTCCATTTTTATTTCGTCTATTAGTTCTTGGAGTTTCATGTTTCGGATCTTCTTTCCGGTTTTCCTGTCTCGGACCGGCAGAACATCTGAGACTAATTCGTTTTCGCCAAAGACAAGAACATAGTTCACCCACTCCTTTTCGGCTGCTCTGACTTTTTTGCCTAGGCTGAGGGGTCTGTCGTCCACGTCAACTCGTACGCCGTTGCATTCGATTTGTTTCATCAGTTTTTCAGCTTCGTCCTCGAACTTTTCTGAAACAGGAACTATCCGCACCTGAGTGGGAGCCAGCCACAAAGGAAAGATAGGCGCTTTTCCCTTCAATGACTCTCTGTGCGCCTTCTCCAGCAACGCATACACGTCTCGTTCGATGGCGCCGCTTGGGCTGCAGTGAAGAACCAGCGGATACTGTTTTTCGCCATTCTCGTCAACATAGGTCATGTCATAATGCTTGGAATTCTCGATGTCAATCTGGTCAGTGGAAAGGGCGGAAGCCTTGTTCAGGTTGTCAACGAAATTGAATTCCCACTTCAAAACAAAATAGAAGAACCGTTCCTCCCACATCTCCACCAGCACTGGCTTGCCGAACAGCTTCACCATGGAAAGAACGAACTCCTTGTTTTCCTCATAGAAGTCCTTTGTTACTCTGATAGCCAACTCGTAATCGGATTCCTTGGTTAACTCCAAGCCCTTCTCCAGAATATCCATGGAAAGCTTGAACCTGACCAGAAACTCCTCCTTCGCCTGCTCTAAATCAGCCACTAGAGCGTGGCAGTCAGGCATCGTAAAGCATCGTAATCGCCGTAAACCTGTTAATTCTCCGCTCTTCTCCCGTCTAAACGAATACTTGGTCAACTCATAAATCCGCAGAGGCAACTGCCGATAACTGAACTGGGCATCATGAACCATAAGAAACTGACCGAAACAGGCGCTGAACCTCAAAAAGAAGTCCCTCTTATCAGAGCACAACACATACTGGCGCGCAGGAAACCGTTGAAGATAATGGGCAATAGCTGGATGCTGAATATCATACATGATTGGAGTCTCAACTTCCATTCCGCCATAGTCAATAACCTTCGATGTCACATACTCCTCAATCAACGACTTAATCAAACGCCCCTTAGGGTACCATCGGAGGTTGCCGGGGTCGCTTCCAGCCTCGTAATCGGCGATCTCCAGACGCTTCATCAAGGGCACATGAGGCGGAACCTGCTGAACAGCCCGGTCCTTCTTGATTTCGTACCTGCACAGTTTCTCCAAGCTTTTGCAGTCTTTGAAACGGAATTTTTCTGCCGGAATCAGTTCGCCGTCGGGCTGCAGAACGTACCAGGATGACCTGAGTTTCTCTTCTGCCTTCAGGGCTTCGCAGACGCCCTCCTCTTCTTTAGCTGTTTCAGATGTTACGATTCTGAGGTGCTCAGCCAGGGGGTGTCCCTTTATGGAGATGGAGAATTTTTTGCACCAACCAAAGGGTGTAGAGTACGTTTCCAGCCCCATCGTCTTGGCAATTTGTCTCATTTCTTTCAAGATTTTCAGCGCGTCGGCTGGCTTCGCTAGGTTGCTGCTTAGGTGCGCGTAAGGATAAATCAGTATTCGGTTGACTTTGAGTTGGTCCAGCGACTCTTTGGTGGCTTGCATTGCTTTCATGGCAACGTTTTTGTCGTCTCCGTTTTCGACTGCAGTGAACAATACAACGACTTCTTCAAGGCGGTCCTGCAGTTTTTCGGGTTCCTCAGCTAACTCGATTTCTTTTTCTACAGCCTCATACTCGATAAAGTTTGAATGTAACTGGAGTATCCTCAATTTTGCCAGCCAGCTTCAGCGTTTAATTCAACAAAAACATATACGGGTTTGGGCATTAGCTGCTGTGCCTCCATTTCTCTAGAAGCTTGTCCTTTTTGTTGCCTTTCTTGTATTCCTTGTAGTGTTCTCTACAAAGGTAGGAACGTCTGCCCTCGTTAACATTCAAGCCTGCAGAACTGACCTTGTCGCGCGAAAGAGAACGAACTGCCTCCTTATCGCAGTTTTTGACGCTGCATTTTACGCCCTTATCGATCCGACCCAAAGTCCCTCACCAATTCTTATTGTGTACAGTTGACTAGTCGCATATTAACCCAGCACTCATTTAATTCTTTTGAATTCAAGCTCAAAAAAGGGACAAATCATGAACAGGGTCGCCGAAGCCACTGCAAGTGAACATGCTTGTGTGCGCAAAAAACGTAAGGTATATGAACCGATGCTGGTGATACTTAATAATCCCTGTTTAACTATCAATAAGAGGAAAAGCAATGCCAGTTAAACGAAAGTCAAGAGGACGAGCAAAAGGCAGCAAAGGCAAAGGCTCATTGGTTCAGTGCCAAGGTTGCGGTCAGCAAGTCCCCCGCGACAAGGCAAAACGAGTATCCCGAAGAGTCTCCCTAGTAGACTCACTTCTCTACAAGGAACTTCGACAACAGGGCACATACATTGCCAGCCGCACCGAAACAACATATTACTGCGTTTCATGTGCGGTTCATCGTGGCGTAGTGAAGGTGCGTTCGAAAGACGAGCGGAGAACAGGTCCCCCACCGAGAAGAGGAGTTAGGCGCTAAACCAACCGTCTTTTTCTTTTCATGTCATTGCGACGCCTTACGGAAATAGATTACCCGCTGAATTACAGTCAGATTTGTGAGAACCGCGAGAACCAGAACTCCCCAGCATAGGGCGTCAAGCCAAACATAGCTGATGAAGCTTGCCATCGCCAGCAGCACTATACGTTCTGCGCGTTCAGCAAGTCCAACAGTTTCCATTTTTACTCCCGCGGCTTCTGCTCTTGCCCTGACGTAGCTGACCAGCAGGGAGCCTATGAGCGCGGCGAGCCCCCATGACACTTCAGTTAATCCGCCGAGGATGATTCCGCAGAGGATAATTGAGTCGGCGTATCTGTCAAGAAGCGAGTCAAGGAATCCGCCGAACTTTGTGTCTTCTCCGTATTGTCTTGCCAGTGCTCCGTCTAGGGCGTCAAGGAGTCCAGAGGCAAGCATCAGAAGAGGCGCCACTATCAGAAGGAACGGGTCAAGTTTCCATTGCCAGTATGTGACGGCGGAGAGCACTGCCAAGATTATTCCAAGAATGCTTACATGATTTGGGGACAAGCCCATGTTGTGAAGTGCTTTAGCTACTGAGGTCAACTTCGACTGAACGTTTTGCTTGAATTTTGTCAGCAACCCTTCAACCTCTAATCAGCCAAGCGTTTCCATTTTCAACATCTGCTGAAATGTCCCTTAACGATTTTTGTTACCTTATGATGCTTTAGCGTATTAAACAGCTTCGTGAAAAGGCTAGTAGGCTAGGGCGACTCTCACAACGTTGTTTGCCGCTTCTCCGCAGACAAGACATTTCCCATCCACCTTTTCTGTGGTGTCTTCGGGAAATCCTAGCAGCCGAGCCTCAGCCATCTCCTCTAGGCTGTGACCGCACTCGTCCTTGCCGCACCATGGAACCTCAACGATGCCTGCCTTTCGTTTCAGCAAACTTTTTGCCTCCGATAATCTGTCAACGCGGTAAACGTGTTCCTTCATCCACGCCTCAGCGTTTGCTTTCATGTCCGCTTTCATCTCCTCCGCAAGCGTTTGCACAGCCGAGACCACCTCATCCATCTTGCATGTCTGCTTCTTCATCGTGTCCCGTCTGGCAATGGTCACCACGCCGTTGGCTAAGTCTCGGGGACCAATCTCGACGCGGATGGGCACGCCCCGCAGCTCCCAGTAATAGAACTTGTTTCCGGGTGTCAATTCGCCCCGCAAATCCAGCTCAACCCGAATGCCAGCGTCTTTAAGTTTGGCGGCAACATCCGCGCAGGCTTGGTTCACCTGCTCCTCTTTGCCCTTGTACGGAACAGGCACGATGGCGACCTGTGTGGGCGCTATGTTTGGGGGCAATACGATTCCGTTGTCGTCTCCGTGGGCAATCAGAACTGCGGCGATTCCTCTTCCAGAAATCCCGTAGCTTGTGGTCCAGATGTGCTCTTGGCTGCCATCCTTTGTCTCGTAGGTTATGTCGAAGGCTTTGGCGAAGTTTTGTCCCAGATTATGCACAGTTCCAATCTGGAGAGCCCTGCCGTCAGGACACAGCATGTCAAAGGCTATCGTGTAGAGGGCTCCAGCAAACTTGTCCCAGTCGGGTCTCCGGGAAACAACGTAGGGAACGCCAACCTCATCAAAGAACCGCTTGTAAAGTTTCACAGCCTCCTGTACCTGCTTTTCTGCTTCCTCGGAGGTGGCGTGGCAGGTGTGGGCTTCCTTGAAGGTGGAGACCTCCCGCATTCTGATGATGG
>CAZYJH010000089.1:0-7194 GCA_964647775.1 uncultured Candidatus Bathyarchaeia archaeon | reverse complement strand
AAAAAGCTAAAGAGAAACAATACTTTTTCGATAAAAACAATTTGAGGTTATTTAGCAACTTTGAAGCAGCCACATAGACCCCCTCACCCCTTTATTTCGTGTGGAAAAAGAAAGCGTTTTTGTCCTTTTTTGCAGAAAAGAATCCATTTTTGTAGACATTATTATTATCGAAAAGAATCCCGTTGGAGTTACTGCTGTTTGAGATATTTAATTACTTTCATCAAAAAAACTAGAGTTAATTCTCGAATTTTTTGCTAGTGTGGCTCAAAAAGAACTGTGGCAGAACTTCTTCAATCCAATGGAAATGAAGGGGTCGGCGTCTCGCAAAAAGTTTCGAAAATATTTTTTCACTTTTCTAAAGTATTTTACTGATTAAGTCACGAAGAGTCTCCCTGTGTGGTTGGAGTTCACCTGTTAACTCAGCTGTGAAATACTTTGAAAACGGCCTGACAAATTCCATGCTTTTGATGACTAAATCCAGAAAAAGGTTCAATTACGCCTTTTTTCGGGTATAGAAGTGACCCCTCGGCTTCTACTGGAAAACCGTCTTCACCCGTTCCTTTTTTCTATTTCCACGAATGTGGGCTTTAGTGAACCCTGTGAACCTAAAAATTTGCAAAATATGCTTTTTTCCCGTTTTTAACCTGTTTTCGGGCTTTTTCATTAAACATTCTTTACCGTAACCTCTATAACTTGTGAAGTGGTAAATAGTGAAGAAAGGTTCAACTGGTGCTGCCGCATGCCTACCAAAAAGATACGCGTAGAGGTCTTCAATAATGGAGACCGTTATACGATTACGTTTGAGGGTCAGGTTACAAGAGATAAGACTCTTCGTCTACTTGATTTGGTTGAACTTTTAGGAGGAACACCACCTGCTGATCCTATGTCAGGCAGGTCTGCCTCTGAGATGCAAAAAATCGAAAAAGTCCGTTTAGCTGCGGATAAAAATTTTCCTGTAGGCTGGTTTTCTTCAAAGGACCTTCAATCGGCATACGAAAAACAGTTTAATGAGCCAATTCGTTTAAGCACAGCCTCAACTTATTTGTCTCGCCTGACAGATCGTGGCTTCTTCATCAGGGGCGGTGCTTCAAACCAGAGGCGCTACAGAATTATGACTGCAATATCAAAGTATCAAGTTCCTGAAAGATAATAAATAACCTGTTTTAAGATATAATTAATTTAGGCTCTTGTAAGACTCTTCGTGTCTGAGGAGAAACCCGTGTATGAGTAAAATTCAAGAAGACTTGACTGAGTTGAAAACCAAACTCAAAACATACGTCGACAGGGGTCGCCAAATAGGCTTCAGTGACATCAAACCGCAGCCGCTGATTATCACTAAACCTGACCTGACCAAAATAAAGCCTCTGAAGAAGATCAAAACCTGTGATTCAAGGTTTCTGGCTGTAGACTGCTCTACCAGAACCTTGAAGCGAGCTCACAACTGGGGCATTTACCTTATGCGCGTTGCGTACGCTTGGGTGGATGGTCGCACCGTGAATTGGGGCTATGACGAAAGCGTTGTAGGTCCAGTTGGGGACCGCCGTTACCGCTCTAACTTTTTGATAGACCGACGGCTGCAGCTTGAAAGTGAGATGGCTTTGAAGCTTCTTCACGAAGAGCCTATAGGAGATACGCCAGCTGGGGAGACTCTTCGTGGATTAGGTGAAGGAGATTACGTTCTGTTGGATGGTGCCAGTTTTTTTGGTGGAAAACGGGGATTTCACACGTCGCTATATGACGAGGCTCTTCGTAAAAAGGTTAATCTTCTTGCCGTAAGTAAACAGTCTCCCATGTTGTGTGATGAGAAGGGGCGAGATTTCATGGCCTCAACGAGCATCCTTGCGTCGTATCCGCTTTGGGTTTACCATCCGGTTAAGGAGGCGAATATGGAACAGCATCTTTATGGGGACGTGTCGCTTGTGAAGTTGTGTGAAGACAGTCAACACGTTTTCCGTTGTGACATAATGGATCCCTTAGCCTCCGATGTGCCCGAGTTTCTTTCTCCCCTTACCTCGCTTTCTGAAGACCCGAGATGTTTAGGTTACCCTGTTACACTTTGGCTTGCGCACGAGTTTTCTGGGGCGTCAAACGCAAAAATTCTTCAATACTATGACCTAATTGAGAAAACATTAGCAGATGACGGAATCCTGGAGACTCTTCGTAGGGAAGAACTTTCCTGCAGTTTTGCTGACAAAATCCATGGAATATCCCGTCCGTATGATGGTGGTGAAGGTTTTGACCGAATATGAGCCTGTTGGTTTTGTTCGAGACGTTAAAGGGGACACAGTCTCCTTTTTCCTAAATCAGGGAGTAACCCTTTCTTTTGGCCAGATTGTCCGAATAGACTCTGATAACCGAAGCTTCTACGCCCGTGTCGTGGATGCCGGAAGCTCCTCTACGCTGAACACTAATGAGCAGCTTCGTGAAGCAGAAGGCAAGGAATCTTTTGGGCCTTACTCCAGCTTCAGGCACGTCGACGCGATTCTCTTCCTTGAAAGACACGCTGAAAAGGTCCGTTCTCCAACTTTCAATCCGAATTATATGGATCGCGTTTATGCTACCAATGAAGAGGATTACCAAGTTTTGCGGCTTTCTGGCGATCTAGAGATAGGTCGTCTACGTTCAGGAGAAGACGTTCTAGGAGAGGTAGGCATAAGCGTCAAGGCTATCCCGAAGATGATGGGCATGTTCGGAATGACTGGGTCCGGAAAAACCAATACCGAACTTATTCTGAACGCTCGCATCATCGATAACTCTGAAACGGTTGGGCTTATCTTCGATTTTGCGGGTCAGCTGCTGGCTGGCAAGGATATTGGCTCTGATAGTGGTCTACGGGATCATCCTCTTTTTCACACTATGGTTCGTTATTACTCGGCGCGAGACGGCAAGCTGTGCATCGGTTTGCACACTCTTACTCCTGGAAGGTTGTGGACGATTTTTCCTGATATTGGGAAGCCTCAAGTTAGGGTTGCCCGGCGACTATATGAGCAGCTGGGCAAGTGCTGGATTGAGCAATCGTTAGAACTATACCGTGTTGAAGGGTATGCTGGAATTGGGCGAATTATCGGTCCTCAGCACAAGACTGCGGTTAGCGCTTTGATGAGCAGGCTTTCTGATCTTCCTCCACATCTTTACCCCCCCTCCAACTACAACTTCATTGACGATGTGATCCAAAACATAAGCAAAGGAATCACCTGTCTCATCGACATTTCAGGTTTAACTTCTGAAGAACAACAAAACGTCACCTGCCTCACAGCAAACAATGTTGCCTACCACTATAAGCGGTCGTGGGAAACCAATTTCGAAGAATGGCAAAAACTACCAACACTGCTGATAACTCTTGAAGAAGCCCATGAATTTCTTGACCCCGAAATACACAAAACAATCTTCTCCGACATCGCCCTCACATACCGGAAATATCGCGTTGGACTAAATGCTGTCACGCCAAGGCCTTCCAAGATAAACCGTGACGTCTTCGCTGAGCTTTGGACCAAAGTCATCATGAAAACCGAACTGAAGCGAGACAGGGACTACCTCACCCAGAATACGCCTTACATGGAATACAGTGACACAGAGATAAAGATGCTCGACATCGGAGAAGCGTTGCTTATTTCAGAGCCGCAGATTCGGTTCGCCGTTCCTCTAAAGGTCCTTCACTACCCCGACTACCTGAAAGAAAGAGGGACAGCCGAGTATGACTTGCCGCAATCGAAGCCCCTTTCTGAAATGGATGAAAAACTGAGACGACTCAAAGCTGCCGGAGAATCTCTTGCCGCTGAAACCAAAACTAAGAAGCCCTAGCTTCCCTTCGCTTCAAAATCTTCTGCATCTCTTCCTTCAGCCGGTAGACGTAGGGCATCTTGTGTGTGTCCCTCTCTAGGTAGCCGTCCTTGTATAGCTTCTTCATTAACCTGGCAGTGTGCTCCCTTGTGAGACCAATCGTTTCTCTGATGTCGGGCGCAGTTTTTTCTCCCTCTTTGCCAATAGTCTCAAGAACCATCAGTTCGGTTTCAGTCAGAGGCTCCAACGCTGTTTCCCTTTTTATGGGAATCGCCGCCTCTATCTTCATCTCAGGCACATAAACCTCTTGTTTCATCTTCTCGATTTCACCAAGCTTTTGCATCACCTTATTTTGTGCTTCCTTTATGCCCTCAACTTCACCCCTCATCACACTAAGCTGCCCAGAGAACCTCTCTTCAATCTGGGGAACCTCCCTAACCTCTTTGGTAAGATCCGTTAATCGTCCCTCATATTCCTCTATTTTTTCCACAACTTTCTTGTTCTCCAATGATGCTGCCTCAACTTTCTGAGCAACAAAAAGAACCCTGTCCTTTTGCCTCCGGAATTGGCTGTCAACACCCACAACTATGTCCTCTACAACCCCTTTTGCCCTTTCATACTCTTGGCGCAACGTCCTTATTCGACGTTGATACAGAAACACTGCTAGAATTGTGATGAAAAGCAGCCCCGACGTCACCGCTAGCATAACTTCTGAAACCCTCTAGCCCTCCCCCAGATTACATGTGATTTCAGCGTGATGCGGTGTGATATGCATATGTAATCACACATCACATTAGTATATAAGTGAACTTAAGTTTTTTGTTAACTTGAATATCGTGACATCACACATCACAAACCCCCTCTACCGCTTCCTCATCTCCCCCTGATGACTATCCATGATTTTTACAATTCCGCCGTTTCTCAAAACAATCCTTTGCCCCAGAATATGTGATAAAATTCCCTGTTTTTGTGAAAAAGCCCTGAAATGAGCTTATTTTTGTATGGGTGTTTGTGCCGTTTTCCACGCCTTCACGGTTTCTTCAGTGAGCTCAGGTGTGCACTTGAGGTGATAACTGTTTGTTGTAAAAGGGTGTGTGATTTGTGATGTCACAGCCTTTTTGACATGTTTCGGGGTTTGGTCAGTTCCTCGAGACTGTTTTTTAGCTCTTCGTGGAGTAGTGCTACGCTCCTTATGTGTTCTTCTTTTGGCGTCTTTTTTGCAAGTTTTCTTTGGGTGTTAATGTATGTTTGGAGCTTGTTGGCGACTTCTATGTATGGTTCTAGGCTGGTGTCTTCGAGGATTCCTATATATCCTAGTAGCAGGACTGTGTAGATTGATTGTATAACGTTCTTGCGGGCTTGCCTTAAACTTCTGTTAAAAGCGCCCCGACTTACGGCTAAAAGCCTTATTTTGGCTTTTTCGTCGTATTTTAGCGGTTTATCGGATATATTCTCCGCTAAAACGTCTATTAGAAGTGTTTCCAGCTGTATTTTGGTCAAACTGCTGTTTTTTGCAAGTATTTTCACCATCGGGTCAGATAATGAGTAGTTTAGCCAATTTTGAGCTTTTTCCTTCAAGTAAAAACTCCCAACCTCAAACTCCCTCGTAAAGGATACAATTTTGTATACAGAACCCTTAGGCAGAAAAACTTTACGCTCCCCCCTAAAAAACCGCCCATACCACTATGAAACAATATACAATAAATATGCTATAAAAACGCCTAATAAAAATTAATAAATTAACTAAAATTGGACAAAAAAGAATTTTTTAACAACCAGAAAAAATAGATATTTGCTTCACCTTTTTTCTTTGACTTCTTTGCTCTACGCGGAAAATTGCTGTTTTGCTTCTGCTCCCTTTGGTGCCCATGGTTTTATGGGGTTCTGCTGTTTCTTTCCCTTCACCATGTTCATTTCCTCCCTCTATCCGGCAACTTTTTACTTTATTTTTTGTTCTAGTTGCTGTTTCAGTCCCTATTTTGTGACCCTGTGATATGAGATCCATATGATTTCTGATCACACCTAAATCACGTGTGATTATCACAGAATCACGTGTGAGGTCACAATCGCTTCCTTCTTTTTAATGGAGCCTTTTTGGCGTTATTTCCTGATTTTCTCCCCTTTTTCAGGCGCTTTCATAACATCACTGTCTCATCTGCTTCTCTTTCTGTGACGTAACCTTTCTGTTGATATAGTGCCTTCACTTCCGCTTTTAGGACAAATATTTAAGCTATTGTCGAGTTATAATTTGAAACGAGTAACACAATCACAGAATCAAACAGAATCACTAGAGGCTTTAAAATGGGCAGAAGAAGAAGAAAAGTAGTTCGTATACCTAAAAAGAAGTTACCTACGGTTTATCTCTGCCCCAAGTGTGGCAAGCAATCAATCAATGTTGAGATATTCCCGGGTGGCGAACATGCTAGAGTTCGGTGTGGTAGCTGCGGTTTAACCGAGGAATTGGATACCAGACCCGCTTTTAGGGAGATTGACGTATACTGCCAATTCACGGACATGTTTTATTCAAAGTTAGCGGCCTAGTGAGGAGGTTAGGTATATGGTTGGTTCAGTGGAGAAATATCTGTTAGAGAAGATTGAGAAAGAAGGAACCATTCACATGACTCTTATTGACCCAGAAAAGGTCACGCCATCTTCTGCCTCCCGCCTTGCCAAAGAGGCTGAAGCCTGCGGCACAGCAGCTATCATGGTGGGCGGCTCCACCTCTTTTTCAACCTCTCATCTGGATGATGTCGTAAAGGCTCTGAAAGAATCTGTGAAAATACCCATAATCCTTTTTCCCAACAACATCACTGGAATAAGCAGATATGCTGACGCTATCTGGTTCATGTCGCTTATCAATTCTTCTGACCCATACTTTCTTGTTGGCGTTCAGGTCTTAGGCGCCCCCCTCATCAAGAAATTCGGTTTAGAACCCATCCCCCTTGGCTACATAATCGTGGGCGAGGGCGGCGCAGTCAGTGTCGTGGGAAAAGCCGTTCCTATACCCTATAACAAACCTGAACTTGCCGCTGCACATGCATTAGCCGCTGAATACTTTGGTATGCGCTTCATTTACTTAGAGGCGGGTTCTGGTGTCGGAAAACCTGTGCCCTCTGAAATGGCACAAGCGGTGAAGCGCGTAACTGGGCTTCCCTTGATTGTAGGCGGCGGTATAAGAACTGGTGAACAGGTGAAAAAGATAGTGGAAGCTGGGGCTGACATTATCGTAACTGGTACGGTTCTGGAAGAAAACAAAGGAAGATACAAGATAAAAGAGCTAGTCGATAGCATGAAAGGTCACAAAAAGGCGCGCTAAACAAAATTTTTCATCTTTTCACACAGTCTGCTTTGTCGCTTTCATGTTAGAAAGACTCAATACCTCGCTTCATGAAATCTATGTAAGGAGAACGATTT
>CAZYJH010000088.1:0-7209 GCA_964647775.1 uncultured Candidatus Bathyarchaeia archaeon | reverse complement strand
GGCTTATGCGCTCCGCAACCTGTATTGCAAGTTCGCGTGTTGGCGCCAGTACTAAGCCTTGTACTCGTTTATTGTTCGGGTCTACGCGTTCAACCATCGGTATTCCGAAGGCTGCGGTTTTTCCCGTTCCTGTTTGTGCTTGCCCAATAACGTCTTTTCCTTCCAGTAAGGGCATTATTGCCTGAGCTTGTATTGGAAAAAGTTCAGTAAATCCAAGCTCCTCTATCCCTTTCATAACTTCTGAAGTTAAGGGTAAGTCTTCAAATTTTTCTATTTGCATATACTATTTCCTCCTGTCACAAAAGTTTTGCACGCAGTCCTCAAAAGTCTTCAAAAGCCTCTCGATGTAAGCATGAATCAATGTGACGATATCACTCAACAAGCGTCCCACCTATAAAAAGGTTTACCTTCCAACAAAAACTGAAAAAATAGGAAAACGGGTTTTCCGATGTATCATTTCTGCGGCTTTTGGCTCTTCAACAGGTCTCTTATCTCTCGTAGAGTAATCAGTATCTCATCGTCCAAGCCTTCCGCTCTTGGCGCAGGCTCTTCAACTCGAGGAACCACTTCTGTTCCAGTCACGTAGGGTGCCTTGAATTTCCTCAGCTCATTCAGGATGAAGTCTCGAACTTCTTCATAGAATACGATGCCTTCCAGTTTAATTTCTGGGCCTTTTTGATTGCTGCCAGAGTAGCCTGCGGTTTCGATGTGAACTGAGCCGATGCCGAACAGCCGATCGAAGATTCCTACCCTGCTGGATATGTTTGTGATGGTTCTGAAGGGCACATGCTTGCGGGTTACAGTGATGATGCCTTGCTTGACGTAGATTTCAGGCATTGTTTCGCCGGTTTCTGCCTTCACCGAGTATTCGATGCTCTTGAAGTATGCTGGAATGAATATCAGGATGGGTATTAGCCATGCCAGATTGGTGACTATTGTCCAGAAGTTGACGGCGCCAATCCATGTGCTGATGTGTTGCGTGGCGCTTGGAATCTCTGCCGGCTCCGCCGCAGCGCCTATAAACGATCCGCCTACGAAGCAGAGGATGACGATCAGCCAAATTGTGACCGCCAAAACTATGGGCTGAAGCAGGCTTTTGTGCAGAAACGCTTTTGAGGGTTTAAAGATTTTTCCGCTGGTCACTCTCTTGATTGGAGGCTTGATGACCTTTTCTTTGATGTCTTTCTCCAAACTATTCACCTTCCTTTTTTCTTTTATAGCGGGGAATCTGTTTTGCCGCGAGCTTGTTGAGGATGGCGATGGATTGCTGGGTCATGAGAAGCTTTTCCTCATCGGGTCTCAGTGTGATGCTGTACTCTTCTAGGATGGTGTCCAGAACTTCTCTGCATTCGGATTCTTTTGGGCAATCTGGACACAGTTTACCTGCGTACGAATCATGCTTGTACCAAACGATGAGTCCCAGTTTCTCGGTGAAGATGATGTATACTTGGGCGTTTGCTTGGTAGTCGAAGCCGATCAGCAGTCCCCTGTAGTCTAGGAGGCTTTCGATGTCGAGGCGGTGGCTTTTTGCGTGTTCTTCAAGTGCTTTTTCGATCTTTTTTCTTGTTCTGTTGAGGACTCGCGACACGTAGGAGGGGCTCCACTCTCCGTTGCTTTCGTCTGATATGTCGCTGGTGGTTTTGCCTTTCTGGAATTTTTTCCACACGATTGTTTCGTGGTTTGAGAGCAGCCCCATATTCCATCACTGGTATTTGTTTACCAAAATATAGTAAATATTTACTTATAAGTGTTGCCGTATACCCCACAAAAACCACCGCCCACCCGCCCGCCAGACACACAACTAATATCCCCGAACACACAACTAATTCTAACGAGGCAAACAAAGATGAAACTCCTCCATTACACAGACATCGAAGCAAAAGACGCTGAAGGCGGAAGCTCAAAACTGACAATCAGATGGCTCATAACAAAAGAAACAGGAGCCAAAAACTTCGCAATGAGACTCTTCGAAATGGAACCTGGAGGATACAGTCCCCTTCACAGCCACAGCTGGGAACATGAAGTCTTCATACTGGAAGGCGAAGGAGTCGTGGTTGGCGGAAACGAAGAAACGAAGTTCAAAGCCGGAGACGCTATCTTCCTTCCTCCAAACGAGCAACATCAATTGAGAAACAGCAGCAAAAAACCCGTGAAGTTTCTCTGCTTTGTACCCTACACAGAAACCTGACTTTACGTTTTTAGGGGCCTTAAAGAACCGCTGCGGCAGAGGCAAATATATAAGTTTTTGGGTAATGGAACAACAACAATTAATTATGGGTGTGTCCTCGATATGTAGAGTATCTTTGGGGTGAAGGACTCTGGTTAGACACAGAGGATTAGAAGCTCAGAAGATGATTACATCCATAGCCACATTACTTCGGAACACCACCTGGAAGTGCGGAAAGATCGAGCGGCGTGTCGTGAATTACCTGCAGCGCCGAAATCAAAGATGTGGATCTGCCCAAACTCCGGTAAAGGACATTATGCAGCATTTCGAGCTCAGCGGAAAACAGAAAAGCGAATTCCTTGAGGCGATACGGCGGCTAGAAAAACGTAACATAATCAAAATTTCGTGGATTTCACCACACAATTGACAAAGCTTTTAAAGTGGAGACGGCTCCGAGTTTCTGGGGGATGATGTTGCCGTCCCAGACCGACCTTAACAGGGATGAAGATTAATAGGCTGACAGACCCCTATTTTCGTTGGGTCGTTTTTTCGGTTCCATTGCCGTTGCGCTTTCTAGTTTTCTGGCAAGTAGGAAGAATATTATCCATGTGACGAAGGCGTAGGTCAGCCCGTTCGTTAATGCCTCCAGATAGACGATGTATTCCGAGGCTGGGAACTCAACAAGCGTGGCAACCATGTTTCCGGGGAACATGGGAACAGGCACAGCTAATGAGGCGGAGGTGAACAGCAGAAAAAAGGCGAAAAAGATGGCTGTTGCTTTCATGTTTTCCTCTCCCTTATTCTTCCTCGTCGATGCCGCCCTTGCTGGTTAAGCACTTCAGCAGCCTAGAGCAGGTTAAGCACTCTTCCGGGATTCGTTCTCCGCTTGAGACGTACCCAAAATAGTAGGCGCATTCTGGCGCGTCTTTTTCTCTGGAGTTGTCTGTTGTTTCGGCGGAAACGGGGTTTGGGTTTTCTGTGTTTAGGGTGTTTTCGGTTAGTGCTTGGGAGTGAATGTAATCTGTTTCTGGGGTGTCTGCTGGGGTTAGGGGTTCCGCTGTTTCTTTTTCACATTCGTTTTGTGGTTCTGTTCGTATTTTGATTAGAATGGTTATCCCCAATCAATATATTGAATCTTAATATGTAATAAACCTTTTCGTATTTCTGTTCAACACAAATACACCACAACCCACAGAAACAAAATAATCCATAAACGCCGAAGCCCCCAGACTTTCAGTAAAAGGCAGAAGATTCATTATTCAGGTCCCCATCTTCTAACTTCATGAACCTGCTGAATTTCGCCATCACAGTCAGCATCCTAAGCATCTCAGGCGCCCTATACCCAGGACCCCTATTCATTGTAACAGTCTCGCAGGGCATCAAATCAGGAACCAAAAGCGGCGTACTCTTCTCAATAGCCCACAGCCTAATAGAATTCGCCCTAGTCATGCTGCTGGCACTAGGACTCCTAAGCATAGCAAACGAGCCCACAATCAGGCTAGCCGTGGGAGTCGCCGGAGGAGCAGCCCTCATATTTTTTGGTGCCATGCAGATGCGCGGCTCCTTCTCGTACAAGCCAGATGAGCCGAAAGCGGGGCAGGGGGCTACCCGGAACCTCTTTTTGATGGGGCTCGCATTAACGGGTTTGAATCCTTACTTTATTGTTTGGTGGCTCACTGTCGGCGCAACTCTGATTGTAATGTCTATAGAATTCGCGGGCTTAGCCGGTGTCGTCTTCATGTACATCTGCCACGTTTGGGTGGACTACGCATGGCTCATTCTCGTTGCGGGCTTAGCAAAGAAGGGCGCAAAAATTTTGCGGTTCAGGTTGTACCGCGTACTGATGGCAGTTTTCGGGGCTGTCCTAATCTACTTTGGACTCACTTTCCTCGTAGACTCTTTGGGCTTTTGAGACTTCAAACAGAGTCAACCCACCAAAAAAATTAATATAGATTATAGATTCTGAAGCGTTAAATCTACGGCATTCAAAAGTAGGGTTTGAAGAGCGCACAAGGTTTCCACCCACTACTGAAGAATGGTGACCTGCGTGAGCAGTGTTTCACTCTTCTTTTATGTGCGCTCTTCCCATCAAATTTGTTTGCGGTTGACAGGTTTATGCTGTTATGTGTATTGTGCTGTTACGTACACAGACTTAGTTGTGTACGCCGTCGATTTCTGCTCCGCAGTAGGGGCATGCCGAGTTTTTGATTTTGTTTTCTATGATTCGGTAGCCGAGTCTGTGAATCAGCATTTTGTGGCATTTGTGGCAGTAGGTGTTTTCGCCGTTTTCTCCGGGCACGTTTCCCTCATAGACGTATCTTAGCCCCGCCTCTAAGCCAATCTGTCTGGCTCTTCGCAGAGTCGTGACGGGTGTTCTGGGCTGGTCAATGAGTTTGTAGGTGGGATGGAACTGGGTGATGTGCCAAGGAATGTCTTCGCCTACCTCTTTGATGAACTCCGCAATCTTCCGCAGTTCCTCCTCTGAATCGTTCAATGTTGGGATAATCAATGTCGTTAATTCAATCCACACTCCCAAACTTTTGTAGAGCCTAATCGAATCCAGCACAGGTTCCAGTCGGGCTCCGCAGTTCTTCCTGTAAAACTCGTCACTGAAGCTCTTCAGGTCTATGTTGGCGGCATCCAAGTACGGACTTATCTCCCGTAACGCCTCGGGGGTGATGTAGCCGTTCGTCACAAAAACGTTCTTGACGCCCTCTTTTTGGGCATGCTTAGCTATGTCAAGGGCATACTCAAAAAAGATGGTGGGCTCACTATAAGTATAGGCTATGCTCTCGCACTTGCTCAGTTTAGCCGCCAAAACAATCTCCTCAGGCTGCACGTCCTCCCCAACTATTGTGCCCCGCACCTTAGGCAGCTGAGAAATGTCATAGTTTTGGCAGTTATCGCATCTGAAGTTGCATCCCACCGTGGCTATGCTATAGGCGCGGGAGCCGGGAAGAAACTGGAACAGCGGCTTCTTCTCTATGGGATCCACTGACCGGGCTACTGCTTTGCCGTAGACGAGACTGTAAAGGGTGCCGTCCCTGTTTTCTCTGACGCCGCAGACTCCCCTCTTAGAGTCGGCGATTTTGCGGCAGCGGTGACTACACAAATTGCAGTTAACCAAGTTATCGTCTAGTTTTTCGTAAAACATTGCTTCCTTCATCACAGAAGCCTCCACCTAACTATAACAAGGAAACGGCGCACTTAAACTTTCAAACTGTGAATGCCTGCTGGCTAAGAGTAAACGATATAGCCTGAGAACTACATCGTGTATATCATATAGAAAGGTGATTTTTTATGGCTAAATATCGAGTGGAGATAGACCACACTGTATGTCAAGGCTTTGGTGCATGCGTCGAGTTATGCTCCAAGTTTACTCTCTCAGACGAGGACGGAAAGTCTCATGTTGAAGGCGCAAAAAAGGTTTCCAGCGGAGAAGCTGCAGAACTGGACCAGCTGACCTGCCACAAACAAGCAGCCGAAGCCTGCCCCTTCAACGCGATTCACATAATCAACCTAGAAACCAACGAGAAACTCATCTAACTTAGGCGAAGCGACTTGATAGTCAACAAAATTTCTTTACTGGTTGGCGGAGAGGCTGGAGCAGGAATAACCCGCTCAGGCTTTCTATTCGCCAAAACTTGCCTAAGAGGAGGACTCTACGTCTTCGGCGCCAACGACTACCAGTCCCTAATACGGGGCGGACACAACTTCTACACCGTGAGAGCCGAAGCCGAAATGGTTTACTCCCAAGCCGACACCATAGATCTCCTCATAGCCCTAAACAAGGAAACCATTCTCTTACACAAGGACGAACTTGTCTCTGGTGCTGGAATAATCTACGACGGAGACCAAATCAAAGTAACCAAAGAAGAGCTGGCAAGAGGCGACATAAGCTTCTACCCTGTGCCCCTAGCCAAGATAGTCAAAGAACTTGAAGGACCACAAATAATGGAGAACACCGTGGCTTTAGGAGCAGCAATCGCCCTCCTAGACTACGACCTGGAACTCCTAGACAGCGTATTGCGGGACACCTTCGGCTCAGAAACTGCTGAACTGAACATAGAAGCCGCAAAACGGGGACACAGCTACACCCAAGAACAGCATAAAGGCAGTTTCGGATACAGACTCAAAAAAACGGCTTCAGCAGGCAAAAAGCGGATATTCCTCACAGGAAACGAGGCAATAGGCTTAGGAGCACTCAACGCAGGCTGCAAACTCTACGCGGCATATCCCATGACGCCCGCCACATCTATACTCCACTTCTTGGCGCCCCTAGACAGAGAATACAAGATGGTTGTAATCCAGACAGAAAGCGAAATAGCGGCAGTTAACATGGTCGTTGGCGCCTCATATGCAGGAGCCAGAGCAATGACTGCCACGTCTGGAGGAGGCTTCTGTCTCATGACTGAGGGGCTGGGCATGGCAGGAATGACCGAAACCTCGCCCGTGATTGTTTTGGTTCAGAGACCCGGACCCAGCACAGGACTCCCCACCTACAGTGCGCAGGGCGACCTCAGATTCGCAATCCACGCATCACAGGGAGAGTTCCCCAGAGTCGTAATCGCCCCAGGAAACGTTGAGGAATGCTTCTGCATGACCATAGAAGCCTTCAACTTGGCAGAAAAGTTTCAGATTCCAGCCTTAATCGTCTCGGACAAGTATCTGGCGGAGAGCAATGGAACCTCTGAGCCTTTTGACCAGAACAGAATCGGAATCGACCGCGGAAACCTCATAACCGAATACACGGGAACGGAGGAGTACAGGCGGCACAAGTTCACAGAAAATGGGGTCTCACCTAGAGCCCTGCCCGGAACAAAAGGCGCCATCGTAAGAACCAACGCGGATGAACACAACGAACTCGGATACACAACCGAAGACCCTACTTTGGCGACCAGAATGGCGGATAAGCGGTTCATGAAACTGGATGCCCTAAACAAGGAACTGGAAAACATTGAGACCGTGAAGTTTTATGGTCCCGAAGACGCGGATGCAACAATTTTGGCGTGGGGTTCAACGAAGGGACCCATAAGAGATGC